>JAUMSA010000179.1 GCA_031293105.1 Butyricicoccus sp.
AAAGAGGGAGAAACTTATGTTAAAACCGTCCATGAATGAACTGATGAAGCGCGTTGGCAACCGTTATCTGCTGGTGAATCTGGCCGCCCAGCGTGCCCGTGATATCGCCCAGGAAGCGGAAGAAACCGGCGAACCGCTGCCCGATAAGGCAGTCAAGCTGGCGCTTGATGAGATCGCCGCCGGTACCATCGTCTATAAGCCCGGCCCCAAGGTTGAAGAGCCCAAGGTCATGATGCCCCGAGAAATGAGCGGCACGTTAGACCTGGACTTGGATTTTGACGACGATACGCTGCTTGACGAGGAAGAAGAACCTGAGACCGAAGAACATGAGGATGCGGGCGAATGAACAGCCTGCAAGGAAAATCAGTCGTCCTATGCGTAACAGGTGGAATTGCTGCCTATAAAGCGGCCGATCTAACCTCCAAGCTCAAGAAAAAGGGCGCCGAGGTGTTTATCCTAATGACCAAATCGGCTACCGAGTTTATCACACCCCTAACGTTGGAAGTGTTGTCGGGCAACCGGGTAGTCGTTGATATGTTTAACCGGGATTTCCCTTGGGAGGTGGAACATATTTCGCTGGCCAAGCGAGCCCATGTGTTTGTCATTGCTCCGGCGACGGCCAACGTTATTGGCAAAGCCGCGCATGGCATCGCCGACGATATGGTGACCACCACGCTGATGGCGACCAAAGCGCCGCTTGTCATCGCTCCGGCTATGAATACCGGCATGTATGAAAATCCGGTCGTACAGCATAATATCGAACTTCTGCATATGCGCGGTGCTCGGTTCGTCGAACCGGAAAGCGGACGGCTGGCTTGTGGGGATACCGGGAAGGGAAAACTGGCCGACCCGGCAGAAATCGTCCATGCGATTGAATGCGCGGCGACACCTCAGGATTTAGCCGGTGTATCAGTTCTGGTCACAGCGGGCCCGACCCGTGAAGCCATGGACCCGGTTCGCTTTCTGTCCAACCATTCGACCGGCAAAATGGGCTATGCTATCGCGCAGAGTGCGCAGATGCGCGGCGCTTCGGTTACCTTGGTTTCCGGTCCGGTCGGGCTGGAAGTTCCGACCGGGGTTGAGGTCGTACCGGTCGTATCTGCGCAGGATATGCGCGATGCGGTGATGGAACGATTGGAGCAGACCGACTGGGTCATCAAAGCGGCAGCCGTTGGGGATTACCGTCCCAAGCAGGCAGCCGAGGACAAACTCAAGAAGAAAAATGACGAAATGTCGGTCGAACTGGTGCGCAATCCGGATATTTTGGCCGAAATCGGTCGCGTCAAGCGGGACGATCAGCTGGTGTGCGGTTTTTCGATGGAAACCCGCGATTTGCTCGACAATTCCCGGGCCAAGCTGGAAAAGAAGAACTGCGATATGATGGTTGCCAATAATTTGCGCACAAAGGGTGCAGGCTTTGCGCACGACACTAATGTCGCCACGCTTTTGTATCGGGACGGCACCAGTGAGCCGCTGTCGCTGATGCGCAAGGACGATCTGGCTGATATCGTGCTCGACCGTCTGCTTCGAATTGCGCAGAGCAAAGGATAATTTTCATGCCTGATCGGATTTGCGCGGTCGCCGTGGATGCGGCGACATTCGCGATCGATAAATTATATACCTATATTTTGCCCGCTATTTTGGATGAAGGTGCTCAGGTGGGTTGCCGGGTGCTGGTCCCGTTTGGACGGGCTAACAAGCGTGCCGAAGGCATGATCCTCGCGTTTCGGGACGATGCGTCTCGGGAAAAACTCAAAGCCGTCGATGCGGTGCTCGACGAAGAACCGGTGCTCAGCGCCGCTCAGATTCGTTTGGCGGTGTGGATGCGGGAGCGGCTGTATTGCACATTTTATGACTGCATCCGCGCCATTTTGCCTGCGGGACTGTGGCTTAAACGTAAAGACACCTACACCATATGCGTGAAAGCCGATGTGTTGGAGCCACTCAAAGACGAGGGCTTTGGCCGACTGCTAAAGGCCTTTGACGGGCAGCAGAGCCGGACTCTGGAAGAAATTCGGCAGTTTTTAGGTGGGCGAACGCCGGCCGGTCAACTGGATGAATTGTGTCGCCGTGGCGTGCTGGCGTATGACAGCAAGATCGCTCAGCGTACACGGGACAAAACCGAGCAGATGTACCGTTTGGCGCTTGACCCACAGGAAGCACTGGCACGTGAGACGCGTGCGCGGCGCAGCGCAGTGCGGCAGGATGTGATTTCCTGCCTAGCCGACGGGCAAGCGATGAGTAAGCAGGAACTGCAATATATGACCGGTGTATCGGATGGTATCCTACGCACCATGGTTAAAAACGGTATTTTAGAAACCTTTGTCGAGGAACGCATGCGCGCGCCCGATTATTCGGAGGTTTCTATCGAGCCGCCTAAGGCGCTGACAGCGGCACAGCAGCAGGTCTATGAAGGCTTGCGTGCGCAACTGATGCAGCCGCAATCCTCGGTGGCTCTGCTGCACGGCGTAACCGGCAGCGGGAAGACCCAAATTTATTTAAATCTGATCGACGATGTGCTGGCAGGGGGCAAATCGGCCATTGTACTGGTGCCGGAAATCGGGTTGACCCCGCAGTTTATCCGGGTGTTTGCCCAACGATTTGGCGGGGAAGTGACCGTGCTGCACTCGGCGCTGAGTGCCGGGGAGCGGTATGACAGTTGGAAAAAGATTCGTGCCGGCGCGGCGCGGGTGGTGATTGGCACCCGTTCGGCGGTGTTTGCACCGGTACAAAATCTGGGGCTTCTGGTCATTGACGAGGAGCAGGACGGCGCTTACCAATCCGACCAGTCGCCGCGGTATCACGCGCGCGATGTGGCACGTTTTATTGCGTATCAACAGGGAGCGCTGGTGCTGCTCGGGTCGGCCACACCGTCGGTCGAAAGTTATTATCATGCACAACAAGGGCAATATGCCCTGTTTCATTTGCCCGAACGCTTTGGCAGCGGTGGGTTGCCGCAGGTGACCATCGCCGATATGCGCGGGTTATCTCGCAAAGGGCTGACCGGTTCGATCGGCCCTATCCTGCGCGAGGAGATCGCCCACAATTTGGCGCAAGGGGAGCAAACCATTTTGTTTCTCAATCGCCGTGGAAACAGCCGGGTGATCGGCTGTGCGATGTGCGGTTGGGTGCCTGAGTGCCCTTCGTGCTCGACCACCATGACGTATCATTCGGCGAATGGTCGGGCAATGTGTCACTATTGCGGCGCATCGATTAAAATTCAGGAGTTTTGCCCTTCGTGCGGCAGCGCCCATTTGTTTATGGAAAATCCAGGGACCCAGCGCGTGGAGCAAGAATTACACAACCTGTTTCCGGATGCGCGTGTTTTGCGTATGGATGCCGACACAACCTCCACCAAAAATGCACATGCGCAGCTTTTGCAGGCGTTTGGAGAAGGGCAGGCCGATATCCTGCTGGGCACCCAGATGGTGACCAAAGGGCTGGACTTTGAGCGAGTGACCCTGGTAGGCGTTCTGGACGCCGATCAGTCGCTGTATGCGCAGGATTTTCGCGCGCGGGAACGCACATTTTCGCTGATTACCCAGGTCGTGGGCCGCGCTGGACGGCGCGAGGCGCAAGGCCGGGCGATTATTCAAACCTTCAGTCCGGAGCATCCGGTCATCCTGACCGCTGCGCGGCAAGATTATGCATCCTTTTATGAACAAGAGCTGGAAAGTCGTCGGGCAATGCAATGTCCGCCGATTCGCGAACTGCTGTTACTTTCGGCCAGCGGGGAAGAAGAACAGGATGTATTAGCTGCTCTACTCCGGCTCAAAACCCGGCTGCTCAGCCTTATGGAAGGGCAGTTTGCGGATTTTAAATATCCGGTGCTGGGCCCTGCAGCGGCCAGTATTGTACGGATTGCCGGGCGTTATCGGTATCATTTGACCATTCGCTGCCCGGATAACAAACGGCGCCGGCAGCTGATTGCCGGTGTCATGCGAGAATTTGCCGCCGACCGGCGTAACCGGGGCGTCCATTTATTTGCCAACTTAAACCCGGATACTATGTAAAAAAAGGGAGTCATGAAACATGGCGATTCGAAACATACTAACTCAAGGGGACGAAATGCTCACCAAAAAGTGCCGTGTCGTTACCGCGTTTGACGACCGGCTGCACACCCTCCTGGACGATATGAAACAGACATTGACCGAATCGGGCGGTGTTGGCTTGGCTGCGCCGCAAGTGGGCGTTTTGCGCCGGGTGGTGGTTCTGCTGGATATCAACCAGGAACCCGAGGAAATGATCGAGCTGATCAACCCCGAAGTCATCGAAATGAACGAGCTGGTGCCCACGGTCGAAGGCTGTCTGTCCGTGCCGGGCAAATATGGCTATGTAGACCGTCCGACTTGGGCGAAGATTCGTGCCCAGGACCGGTTTGGTAACTGGTTTGAACGCGAAGGCGAGGGCATTGTCGCACAGTGTTTCTGCCACGAAACCGAACATTTGGACGGCCATCTGTTCACCGAAAAGGTGACCGAATATGTGGATATGGAGCAGGTGAGCGAGGAATGAGAATCCTATTCATGGGTACGCCCGATTTTGCGGTGCCGAGTTTAGCCCGTCTGCTGGACGACGGCCACGAGATTGTCGGCGTTTTGACCCAGCCGGATAAGCCGCAGGGCCGCAAAATGAAACTAACTCCGCCGCCGGTCAAGGTGCTGGCACAGGAGCATAGTCTGTCCGTATATCAGCCGCAGACGCTCAAAGATGGGGCCATTTCCGACCTGCTCGAGCAGACCAAGCCGGAACTTATTGTCGTGGTGGCATATGGCAAGATTTTGCCCGCATATGTGCTGGATTTCCCGCCGCATGGGTGCATTAATGTGCATGGTTCGCTCCTGCCTCGTTGGCGTGGTGCAGCGCCCATCCAATGGTCGGTCATCGCAGGTGACCCGTATGCCGGTGTCACCACTATGCAGATGGCGCAGGGTCTGGATACCGGTGACATGCTGCTGACCTATCGCACCGAGATCGGTGCGCGTGAAACGGCAGGGGAACTATTTGACCGTCTGGCACAGGCGGGCGCTGACTTGCTGCATGATACCATCGAGCAGCTAGACCAGATTACACCGCAGCCGCAGGACGAAAGCAAGGCTTGCTATGCGTCCATGCTCGACAAAGACATGGCGCGCATTGACTGGTTAAAGTCCGCGCGTGAGATCGATTGCCTGATTCGTGGTCTTAATCCCTGGCCGGTTGCTTTGACCGAGTTAAGTGGCGCGCGCATGAAGGTGTTTGCCGCCGAGATCGAAGCAGCAAAGGGCCAACCGGGCGAAGTTCTGGAAGCAGATGCAAAAAAGGGATTGCTCGTTGCGTGCGGCGAAGGGGCGCTGCGCCTGACCGAAATTCAGATGGTCGGCGGTAAGCGGATGCGTGCGCAAGACTATTTGCGAGGACATGCAATCGAAATTGGGACAGTTTTAGGGGTGTAACACAACAATATTTTTGAGAAAGTAGGTTGTTCTTATGCCTTATTACTATGGTTTTGACTATTATTATATCATTCTGGTGCTGCCGTGCATTGTATTTGCCATGTGGGCGCAGTTCCGGGTCAAATCTACGTTTGAAAAGTATTCCCACGTATACAGCCGCCGTCAGATGACCGGTGCGCAGGCCGCTGCTGCCGTACTTCGGGCTGGTGGTGTCAATGGTGTGCGTATCGAACGGGTTGCCGGTCATTTAACCGACCACTTTGATCCGCGGGATAACGTGATTCGACTTTCCCAGAGTGTATACGATTCCACATCGGTCGCGTCCATCGGCGTTGCAGCGCACGAGGCCGGACATGCGGTTCAATATGCGGTTGGCTATGCGCCCATGAAGTTGCGCGCCGCCATTATCCCACTGACCAATTTGGGCTCAACCCTGGCCTTGCCGCTCATTTTGATCGGATTTCTTTTTAACTATGGCTCGTTGATTACGGTCGGCATCGCCTTTTTTGCGCTTTCGACCCTGTTTCAGCTTGTCACCCTGCCGGTGGAACTCAATGCATCCAACCGGGCTTTAGCAGCCATCCAAGATGGGGGCTTGCTCTATGATGACGAATATCCGATGGCGAAAAAGACCTTGTGGGCTGCTGCGATGACCTATGTAGCGGCTTTGGCCGTTTCGCTGGCCCAGCTTTTGCGACTGATCTTGCTGTTTGGAGGTCGAGGACGAAGCGATGATTAAAAAAAAACCGGTAAATGCGCGTGAAACTGCGGCGTTTGCATTGTTTGCCGTGGCAGAGGACGGCGCTTGGTCGGAGGGTGCACTACATCACTTCCAACAGGCGGCTGGCCTAAATAGCCGGGATGCATCTTTGGCCGCCCGGCTGACCTATGGCACGCTGCAAAACCGCTCGATGTGCGATTTTTATTTATCGAAATATTCCAAGATTCGGCTGGGTAAAATTGCACCCCGCGTTCTGGATGCGCTGCGCATGGGGGTTTATCAGCTGACCATGCTCGACCGCATTCCCGCGCATGCGGCGGTCGGCGAAACCGTGCAGATTATTCGCCGGTACTGCCGGGCCGATGAGCGGACGGTGGGGTTTGCTAACGGGGTGCTGCGCGCTATCGCGCGTGACCAGGAAGCGGGTAAGCTTCCGCGGCTCGATTGCCCGGATAAAGAAAGCTACTATGCGCTGCGGTATAGTCAGCCCGAATGGTTTATTCGTGCTTTGAGCGCGCAGTTCGGGCAGAAGGAAGCCGGGCAAATCGCCCAGGCGAACAACGAAATTGCACCGTCTTCAGTGCGAGTTAACCGACGAAAGGCATCCCCGGCGGAGGTTGCTGCGCGCTTGCAGGCCGATGGACTGGAAGTCTGTGCGCATCCGACCGCAGAAAATATTCTGCTCTGCACAGGCGGCGATGTGTCAGCGCATCCGCTGTTTCTGGATGGCACCATCACGGTACAGGATGCGGCAAGCGTCGTATGCGTGGATGCCTTAGACCCACAGCCGGGCGCTAAGGTGGTAGACTGCTGTGCGGCTCCGGGCGGTAAAAGCTTTTACATAGCCGAAAAGATGGATGATCGCGGAAACTTGATATCCTGCGATATTTACAAACATAAGCTGGAAAAGATTGCGCAGGGAGCGCACCGCTTGGGACTGATCTGTATCCAGACACGGCTGGCCGATGGGCGGGAGTCGCAGGACGATCTTATCGGCTGGGCTGACTTTGTCCTGTGCGATGTACCGTGTTCGGGCTTTGGCATTTTGCGCAAAAAGCCGGAGATCCGCTTTAAAACCGAAGAGGAAATCCGCGATTTGCCGCAGACGCAGATAGCTATTTTGGAAAACGCGTCCCGTTACGTAAAACCGGGTGGAACGCTCGTTTATTCGACCTGTACGGTGCTGGAGCAGGAAAATGGGGCGGTTGTGCAGCAATTTTTGCAGCGGCATCCGGATTTTTCTCGCGTGCCGTTTGCCCATCCGGTGTGCGGTTCAACCGAAGGGATGGTCACTTTGCTGCCGTCCTTGCACCAGACAGACGGATTTTTCATTGCAAAATTAAGGAGAGCGCCATGAGCAAGACCGAAATCAAATGTCTCAGCGTGGATGAACTCAAACAAGCCTTGGTGGAAATGGGGGAAAAGCCCTTTCGGGCCAAACCCATTTTCAAATGGCTGCATACTCCAGTGAGTTCGTTTGAGGAGATGACCGACCAGTCCAAAGCGTTGCGCGAACGGTTGGCGGAACGGTTTGAACTGACAGTGCCCCATGTGGAGCGCAAACAGCAATCCAAGATCGATGGAACAATCAAATATCTCTGGCGCATGCGGGAAGGCGACTGTGTAGAAAGCGTACTCATGCGTTATGAACATGGCAACACGATCTGCGTATCGACGCAGGTCGGTTGCCGGATGGGCTGTAAATTTTGCGCTTCCGGTTTGCTCGGGCTGAAACGCAATCTATCGGCCGGGGAGATTCTCGATCAGGTTTTATTTGCAGAAAAGGATTCGGGTCTGAAAATCAGCAATATCGTGCTGATGGGCACCGGAGAGCCGCTGGATAACTATGACAATGTTTTAAAATTCCTGCATTTGGTATCCTGCGCGGAAGGGATTCAGATTGGACAGCGGCATATCTCCTTGTCAACCAGCGGATTAGCTGATAAAATAGAAACGTTGGCAGGAGAAAAATTGCAGATCACATTATCCATTTCTCTGCATGCACCGGATAATGAAAGCCGTGGGAAGATCATGCCGGTCAACCGCAGCTATCCGATCGAACGGCTGATGCAGGCCTGCCGATATTATTTTGACACAACCGGACGCCGGATTTCGTATGAATATGCCATGTCCCGCGGAATCAGCGACCGGCCGTGGCAGGCCGAAAAATTGGCAGCACTTCTGCGTGGCCGGCCTTGTCATGTGAATTTGATCCCACTCAATCCGGTGAAGGAAAGTCCGATACAGCCTTCCACCCGGGAGGCCGTCCGGCGATTCCAGCAGATTTTAGAGAAAAACGGGGTGACTGCAACCGTGCGCCGCCGTTTGGGACCAGACATCGATGCGGCTTGCGGCCAATTGCGCCGTAGGACACTAGAAGAAGGTGATAGACAATGATCGCTTGTGGTAACACTCATAAAGGCATGGTCCGTCCGACCAATCAGGACAACTATGCGGTCGAAGTATTTGAAGAACTCGATACGGCGCTTTTGGTCGTCTGTGACGGTATGGGCGGCGCGAATGCCGGTAATGTAGCCAGTCGGTTTGCACTGGATGAATTCCTCATCCAAATGCGTGAAGGAATTCGGACGGATATGGAACAGACTGATGCAGAAGATTTGCTGCGCGTGGCAGCCCAGTCGGCTAATCAGTCGGTTTTTGAGCTGTCCATCAAGCAACCGGAATTTCGCGGGATGGGAACAACACTCGTCTGTGCTTTGGTGCAGGGAGATCACGCGGAAATTCTGAATGTAGGCGACAGCCGCGCTTATCGGATTCATGGCGATACCATCGAACAATTGACCGAAGACCATTCCTATGTGCAGGAGATGGTGCGAAAAGGGAAGATTACCAAAGAGGAGTCCCGGTATCATCCCCATAAGAATTTGATTACACGTGCGGTCGGGGTCGACGCATTTGTTGACAGCGATTTGTTTCGTTATACATTGGAGCCGGACGACGTTTTATTGCTTTGTTCGGATGGACTATGCGGTATGGTAGAAGACGACCAAATCGCCCGCATCGTTTCGGATGCCAGCTCGTTAGAGCAGGCGGTGGATGACCTCATTGGATGCGCATGCCAAAAGGGTGGCGTGGACAATATCACCGTGGTTTTGTATCGCCGCGGCGCTTTAGCCGAATAAGGAGAGAAGGAACGTATGGATAAATACATTGGAACCGTTCTTGGGGGCCGCTACGAGATCTTGGACGTGCTCGGTGTCGGCGGCATGGCGATCGTATATAAGGCGTATTGCCGGGTGCTCAACCGGTACGTTGCGATCAAAATGCTCAAGGAAGAATTTTCCCAAGATGAGGAATTTCGTCGGCGGTTCTATAATGAATCGCAGGCGGTTGCCAAGCTTTCGCATAATAATATCGTTGCTATCTATGATGTTGTGCACTCGGATGGGCTGGACTACATCGTCATGGAGCTCATTGATGGCATTTCCCTAAAGGAATATCTGCAAAAGAAGGGACACCTGTCTTGGCAGGAAACCGTTTTCTTTGCGCAGCAGATTGCCCGTGCGCTCGAACATGCGCATAGCCGGGGCATTATCCACCAGGACATCAAGCCTCACAATATTATGCTGCTACGGGACGGCACGGCCAAAGTAACGGATTTCGGTATTGCGCGCCTGGAAAGCAATCAGGAGACCCGCGTGATGCAGGAAGCCATTGGTTCGGTGCATTATATTGCCCCCGAACAGGCCAAGGGTTCCCCCATTGATGCACGTGCTGATCTTTATTCGCTGGGTGTTGTGATGTATGAAATGCTGACCGGCAAATTGCCTTTTGAGGGTGATTCGGCAGTTGCCATTGTCATGCAGCATATCAACTCGGTGCCGATGATGCCCAGTGAGATTATGCCGGGTATCCCCAAGGGCATGGATGATATTGTCATGCACGCAATGTGCCCGAACGTTTCCAAGCGGTATGCGACCGCACAGGAACTGTACAATGATTTGGAACGCCTCAAGCAGAATCCAAATGTGCAATTTGATTATTCCCTGCATGATACCCGTGGGGCTGGTGCTTTGCTGGACGAGACGCGTGCGATTTCTTATGAACGGCATCCGTCTGCGGCCGATATGCCGCGTACTTCCTCGTCCCATCGCAGATCGGAAGAAGCAACACAAGCTGCCCAAGGGGAGGAGTATGCCCCGCGCCGCCCAAGAAAGAAGAAGTCTAAATCTCCTATGGCATTGGCTGGAATTGTGGTGGGCATCATTGCGGTCATTGCGATTGTTGCCGGCATCTTTTTAATCAAGCCGAGCGGAAGCGAAAAGATTGCAGTTCCAAACTTTGTTGGTATGGATATTGATCAGGTGTTGGCCGAACAGGATGGCAAATATGCGGACTTCTATTTAGCAGAAGCTGACAAACGTGAATATGACCCCAAATATAAAGAAGGTCAAATTATCAGTCAGGACCCAAAAGAAGGGGAAAAGGTAACCAAGGGCACCAAGATTGTCTTGACCGTCTGCGGTACGAAGGATGATCAGGAGAATCAGGAAGGTTATACGCTGATCGACTTCTCGGATATGGAACTCAGTGAGGTCGAACGCTTGCTCAAGCAAAATGATCTGGAAGATGCCTATAAGATTGTCGAGGAAGCGAGCGATGAGATCGAGAAAGGCCGTGTCATTCGGACCGATCCCGGCAAGGGTACCAAGGTGACTAAGGATGATACCATTACCATCTATGTCAGCACTGGTAAGGAACAAGAGACAGTAAAGGTGCCGGACGTCACCGGTATGACGCTGGATAAGGCAAAGGATATGCTCAAGTCGTACGGCTTGACGGTGGGTGAAACCCATAATGAGGAAAGCGATAGTCCGGTCGGTCAAGTATTCCGTCAATCGATTGAAGAAGGCACAAAAGTTGCGGAAGGTAGCTCTGTTGATCTGTATATCAGTAAGGGCAAGACCGAAACGACGACCGAGCCTGATAATAACAACCAAGGCGGCAATAGCGGGACAACATCCAATTCGAACGAACCCAGTGGTTCACAGACCGGTACAGCCGAGGTTCCGGTGACATTGCCGGATACCGAATCCTGTCATGTTGTGATCTATTTGGGAAATGAAAAGCTAGCCGATAAGACGCTTCCAGGCGGCGATGTGCAGGTCATTCAAGTGACTGGGCCGAAGGGCGATCAGATGTTGGACGTTTATATTGATGGCAATAAGACATCCGGCACTTACACGTTTAATTAAAGGAGCGTGTGCATTGGAAAAACAAGGAACGATTTTAAAGGGCATCGGCGGTTTCTACTATGTAGATACCGCCGATGGCGTTATAGAATGTAAAGCACGCGGGAAATTTCGCAAGACCGTCGGTAAACCGATGGTGGGTGACCGTGTGAAAATCGAAATGCAGCCCGATGGCACCGGGTACTTAATGGAGATTGCGCCACGGCGCAATTATTTGATCCGGCCGGCGCTAGCCAATATTGATTTGCTGGTCGCGGTCGCTTCGGCGGCGCCTCCGATGACCGACCCGTTTTTGGTCGATAAAGTTATCGCGATTGCTGAAAATAAAGGCATTGAACCCTTGGTGGTGGTCAATAAGACCGACCTCAATCCAGGGGCGGAGTGGCTAGAAACGTATCACTTGGCAGGCATTGATG
>JAUMSA010000242.1 GCA_031293105.1 Butyricicoccus sp.
ATTTCTACAATTACGAGCGGCTCCAGACAAAGACTGGCCTGGCTCCGCTCTCGCTTCGCCAAGCCAGTCTTTAATTCAGTCTATTCTACTCTTGTAGGCCTCTTTTTTGTGCTGTCCGCACAATCTGGGGCGGTTCAAACGATGCTGCTTTTTTTGTTAGGCTGCGGCCTTGCGGTCTCCCTCGGCGCCCAGGATGGTATGGCAATCGGCGATGGCCTGCTGGAGTTTGGCGGCCACATCTTCCGGGGCCGTGCCATCGGCCAGGGTCTGGTAGGCGTCCAACAGCTCAAACCGCACGTCGGCGCCCTTTTCCCGGTCGAGCATAAGCAGCGGCACATAGTTGTAACCGCTGACTTCGGCTTTTCCGGTCGACGGGTCCTTGGTCAGCTGCAAATTTAGCACCACGGTCGTGTCGGTGTACTGGTCGTTCTGCGCAGAGATGAAATTGCCAAGCGAATAGCAGACAAAGCCCTGCTTGGTGTTGCCTTCTTCGTCGGTCAGTGTACGCAGCTCCATGGGCTGGAGGACATGGGGATGGCCGCCCAGAATGATATCCGCGCCCTGGTCAAACAAAAGCTGGGCAATCTGTTCCTGATAGGCGTTCTGCTGAGTCTGGTATTCGATGCCCCAGTGAATCATGACCGCGATCAGATCGGTGTCCAGTTCGCGGGCTGCGGCCATGTCGGCCTGGATTTTCTCGGTGTCCGGGGTGGAGCAGGCGTCCATATAATCGGTGTTGAATACATTGACCGAATAGCTGCGGTCGGATGCAACCGGGATGCCGTTTGTGCCATAGGTATATCCCAAAAAGGCCACCGAAATGCCGCCCACATCGGCGACCACGATGCCGTGATTCTGGTCGCGCTCCTCTTGGGTGCGGTAGGTGCCGACATGCTGGAAGCCACGCTCGTCCAGTACATCGAGCGTACGAACCAGGCCGTTATAGTTCCGGTCCATGCAGTGGTTGTTGGCCGTGAGCAAGAGATCAAAGCCCATATCCTTAAGGGCATCGGCCAGCTCGTCCGGCGTGTTAAAGGCTGGATAGCCCGAATAATCCGGACCGCCCGCAAAGGTGGTTTCCAGGTTGGCCACCGCAAAATCGGCCGCTTCGGTCCAGGCCTTGGCACCGGACAGCATGGGCGTATAGTCATATTTGCCCTGTGTCTCGTCCCAGGCGTCGTTGGTCTGCGGCATGTGGCTCATGGTGTCGCCGCAGACGGCTAGCGTCGCGGTGATAGGCTCGGGCGCAGTCTCGGACACCGATGCATTGCTTTCGGGTGTCCACTCGGTTTCTGCCGGGGCTTTGGATTCCGATTGGCCGCACGAAGCGAGCAGCAGAGACAAACTGACAAAAAACGCCAAGATTCTTGTTTTTTTCACGTTTTCCTCCATTCGGCTGTCGATTTTTGTAGATTGCAGCCGGTATCGTCATTATATCATCTTCCCCCCTGCTTGCAAAGATATTTTTTGGCATTTTTACACAAAAGATGCAAAAAACCGGCCTGCTTTTTCAAAAAGCAGGCCGGTTTTCGGTCTATCACAAAAATGGATTACCCTTGTGCCTTGACAAACTGCTTGCGCAGGGCGAGCAGCAGGGCTTTGCCGATTACGGCAACCAGTACCGCTGCCGCAATGGCTTCCGGGATACCGGACGCGGTTACGGTGCCCATGACCAAGCCGAACACAGCGGTCAGCGCCACGTTCTGCGCTTCGGCATACTGCTGGGCAAACAGCACATAGATGCTGCCCATAACGGTCACGGTGTTGACCATCGCACCCACAAAGCCGGTAATCGGCAGCGCCACGAGCGACGGAACCTTGATCTTGCCAAGCAGAATCCACAGCCAGCCAGCTACCACACCGATCAGCACACGGCAGCCCACGCTAATCCAAACCGCCTTGACCGCACCGGGCAGGCCGGTGGTGCTCAAGAACGGGGAGAATGCAAACGAGAGCAGCGTCGGGGCCAGGGTATTGGACACCAACGAGCAGATGCCAAATACCGCGCCCAGGATGCCGCCGGCCATAGGCCCGAGCAAGATCGCGCCCAGGATGACCGGGATATGCACCGTGGTCGCCTTGATGATGGGCAGTTGAATCAGCCCAAGCGGCGTGTTTGCGAGCAGGATGACAATGGCTGCCATCAGTGCGAGCTGCGCCATATAGCGCACGTCCATTTTCTTCTGTTTCATATGTAGTTTTACCTCCTGCTGCCGTCTTTTTTTAAAGTACAGCGCAATTATTGTAATGCCTTACCCGTTTTTTCGGTTTCGGTTCCAGATGGTCACCAAGCCCCGCAGCGTTACACAGGGGTCATATTCGACCGGCGTGGTCAGGTGAGGCACAATCAGCGCACCTGTGCCGCCGGTGAGCAAGACCTGCGGCGCTTCGCCCAGCTCGGACGCGATGCGCGCGAGCATGCCGTCCACCATGGCAGCCGCCCCAAACATGGTGCCGGCCTTGATGGCGTCCACCGTATTGCGGCCCACAACGCCGCGGGTGGGCGCTTCTATCCGGATGGCGGGAAGCTGCGCGGCTACATTCTTGAGCATATCGAGCGAAGCCTTGACCCCAGGCGCGATGGCGGTGCCAATCAGCACACCGTCGCGGCTGAGCACGGTAAATGTCGTCACCGTGCCCATATCCACCACCACGCAGGGCAGTTTGCCCCGCTGGGCGGCCCAGACCGCATTGGCAACCAGGTCGCTGCCCAGCGCGCGCGGCTGGTCAATCTTGAGATTGAGCCCAGTCCGTACACCCGAGCCCACACCCAGGGCCGTGCAGCCGGTAAGCATCTGGACTGCCCGCTGCACCATCGGGGTCACCGCTGGGACCACCGAACAGAATACCACGCCTTCCATGTGCGTCAGTTCGACCCCATACAGGCCGCATACGTCGCGCAACTGACAGGCATATTGTTCGGCCGTCAGCCGGTCGTCGGTTGCTATCGAGGCGACAAATTGCAAGTCGTCCCCGCAGAAACCGCCCAGGCGCACGTGACTGTTCCCAATGTCGAGCGCAAGCAGCATAGTCCAAAAACCTCATTTCAGGCAGTTCATCCTTTGCATTATACTCCCAATGGCGCGGGTTTGCAAGCAATTTTGCGCTGGTTCGGGCCAGTGGCATGGCAAGGCCACATAAAAGGAACCAAAACACCACATACTTGGGACAGACCTGCCCCAAAACATTGCCCCACTCGGCCGAATAATCCCAAACGTTCATATGAAAACCACAGTTGACGCTCAGCCCGACGAGCAGTTCAGTGCCGGTCACCCAGGCAGACCCTGCCAGGCAGCGCAGGTACAGGCTCTGCCCATACAGCCGCCCTTCGAGCAGCCACAACCCGACGAACACCAGTCCTCCGGTCAATGCCATGGTCCAATGGGTATAGCCGCGCCAAAAAATTTCAAGCGCCGCATAACCGGCGCCGCCCAGAAAAAAAAGTCCGGCGGTTTGCCGCATTCGTTTCATAAAACATCACCGGGACTTATTGTGGCCGCCCGCCGACCGGCTTATGCCCCAGAAAGGTTGCCAGGTTTTGCGGAAACCCGCCGAATTCCGGAAAGTAAGCGGGCGGTCTGTGTCCAGACCGCCCGCAATCGGATGTTTTTTCATTTTTATCGAGATGACGGGTTATTTTCCGCCGATGATGCCCGTATGCGCCGCGGCATACCGCACCGCGTTTGCAAAGCCGCCGTCCACGACCTGTGCCGCGCAAGCGAGCATCAGATTGACCGGCAGGCCGAAATCTTCGACCGCAAAGCCCTGGGCATCGGTGCTGCCCAGCTTCTCGCGCAGCGGGCGCACATCGTCCAGATACAGCACAATCGTTTTGCCTTTGGCAAACGCATAGCCCACTTCAAATGAGGTGCCGCTGTCCGGCTCATCCCCACGGAACGGGTTCATGTTGGCGATCACCAGGTCGACCTGGTCGATCAGCGCACAGTTGCCGCGGAAAATTGCTTCAGCGTCAGCCGCTTCGTTGTCCAGCGGATACAGGCCGACAAAGCCGTATTCGGCGCAAATGCGCTTCATCTCCCCGCCTCGCCGCACAGCGTCGGGCGCAAATACATCAAATCCTGCAATATAAATTTTTTTCATCTTACACCATCCAGACATGTGCCACCAAATCCAGGCAGAACAGGGGCATCAAAATCATATAGAGCATCTTCTGACGTTTTTCGCCGAGCCAGGCGAGCCCGCGCTCCAAAAGCGGCTGCAACCCATATAGAATCACCATGCCGCCCAGACCAAAACGCACGATGGCGCTTAAACAGATGCGCCCCTGCCACTGATACGTATACCGGGTATAATCCCACAGCCAGCCGCCTGTTTTCCATTCCAAAATGTAGCTGGCCGCCAGCTCGACCGCCGTGGTCAGCAGCATGATGGCCAAAAAGATCACCACCGGCATTAGGTTGAGCCGCCCTACATAGAGTTTGCGGCGCGACAAGTCACGCAGACAAAAGAGCAGCAACAAGACGCCGACCCCATACACCGGCAAGTACGGCCCCCACAAAAAGCCCCGGTTGGAAAACCCCCAGCGGTACACCACCGTCTCCAGGAATACCTCATAGCACCAGCCCAAAAATGAATGGGCCAGAAAA
>JAUMSA010000292.1 GCA_031293105.1 Butyricicoccus sp.
TGGCTCTACCTGAAGAAGAACAACTTAAGCTGATAAAAAACGCTGGCTTTTCTGCCAGCGTTTTTTATATTCTTCAAACGAAAACGGCCGCAGCCATTTGGCTGCGGCCGTTTATAAAATGCTTACTTTTTCTTGTTAAAGAAGGACAGGTTGTTGTCCTTGAGCACATCGACGCCCTTGGCAGCCCGAGCGACAAGACCCGAAAGCGCCAGCAGCGCGATGAGGTTGGGGAACACCATTAGACCGTTGAACAGGTCGGACAGGTTCCAAACCAGATCGACCTTGAGCGCTGAACCGATGACGATGCACACCACGACAATCGCGGCATAGATGCGGGTGGCCTTCTGGCCAAACAGTGCCTTGACATTGGTTTCACCGAAGAAATACCAGCCGATGATGGTCGAGAATGCGAAGAATAGCATACAAATCGCAACAAAGGCGTTGCCGAACGAACCGAGCGCGAAATTGAAAGCCGCCTGCGCCAGGGCCGTGCCCTGCAAGGCGCCGGGGACGCCTGCCTGCAGCTGGCCCGAGGTCAGGATGACCAGGGAGGTCAGCGTCAGCACGATAAAGGTGTCGATGAACACCGAAACAATGGCAATTTCGCCCTGATCCTGCGGCTTTTCTACCTTGGCCAGCGCGTGCGCATGGGGGGTCGAACCCATACCGGCCTCGTTGGAGAACAGGCCGCGCGCGACGCCGTAACGCATGGATTCCCGCACGGTGATGCCGACCGTGCCGCCCAGGATGGCCTGCGGGTCAAACGCAGCAACAAAGATCGAGCGGAGTGCCGGGAGAATGGCCGCATGGTTGATGCACAGGATGACAACACAGCCCAGCATGTAGAAGGCCGCCATGATCGGGACAACCTTTTCGGTGAAGGCTGCGATACGGCCAACGCCGCCGAGGAAGATGAACGCAGCAATCACGGCACAGATGACGCCGATGATGCGCTTGTCCACGCCAAAGGCGTTCTGGAACGCTTCGCTGATCGAGTTGGCCTGTACCATGTTGCCGGTAAAGCCCAGCGCAAAAATGATGGCAACCGAGAAAAATCCAGCCAGGAATTTGCCAAAGCCACCCTGGAACCGCGCCTTGATGTAGTAGATCGGGCCGCCGGTGACATGGCCGGTCTGGTCAACGGTCTTAAACTTCTGCGCGAGTACGGCTTCGCCGTAGATGGTGGACATGCCGAAGAAGGCGGATACCCACATCCAGAAAATCGCGCCCGGGCCGCCCGAGTACAGCGCCGTTGCGGCGCCCGCGATGTTGCCCGTGCCGACCTGGGCCGCGATGGCGGTCGTGAGCGCCTGGAAGGGGCTCATGCCGTCCTTACCGGCCTTTTCGCCGTTCAGCGAGAAATGGCCGAACAGCCGCTTGCAGCCGGTTCCAAACTTGCGCACCTGCACAAAGCGGGTGCGCAGCGTGAACAGGATGCCCGTACCGACCAGCAGATACAGCAGCAGATTGTTCCACACAAAACCGCTGATGTCGCTGACTGTTTGCGCTAATTGATCCATATCCATTGTTTTGATTTCCTTTCTACCCCACCGGCAAACAAAGAAAAAGCCAAACCATGAATGCATTTCATGATTTGGCTCGGAAATCGTTTTCCCCACACGGCACGTAAAAATGCCGGGAAATTGATACTCTGTCCTTTTGCCTGAGAGATTCACGCGCTTTTGCCCGCTTGCACCTTCGGCACCCTTCTTTGGGATTCTCCAGAGCCCACATCCATCCATAGTCGCCGCCCAGTGACTGGGCACCTGAGAGTGTTACTCCTTCGGCGGACGTGCTTGACGTCCTTTTCCTACGGACTTCGTTTGTCGGTATGTTTTTTTCTGTTAGATACGATACCACAAGCCGGGCAGGGCTGTCAAGATAAATGAAAACAGTTTGTTAAAAGTGCCAGCAAAAAGTGCCCGATATCCCGGCGAACCACCGCGATATGGGCACTTTTCCTCAGGTCAAAATCCAAATCCACAGATCGGAATAATATTCGTTGATCTCTTCGGGCAGGTTTTCAAACGTGTCGG
The DNA here is from genome assembly GCA_031293105.1 of Butyricicoccus sp. Taxonomy (GTDB): domain Bacteria; phylum Bacillota; class Clostridia; order Oscillospirales; family Butyricicoccaceae; genus Butyricicoccus_B. The sequence continues at coordinate 2,037 of JAUMSA010000292.1, forward strand.
TCGGATAAGCCGTCACATCTGGATAATACAGCGGGTCGTTTTGCACATCAGCCGGTGCGTTTTCATACACTTCGCGCTGCGGGCTGGAATAGCCGATGTATTCCCAGTTTTTCTGCGCCGCTTCGGTCGAGCACAGGAAGTTGATGAACTTTTCCGCGCCCTCAACATTCTGCGCATTGGACGGAATGCACATGGCGTCCACAAACAGGTTGGTGCCCTCCTTGGGCACGTAAAAGGCCAGATCCTCGTTTTCCTCGATCATGGTCACTGCATCGCCATTGTAGTAGGGCGCTGCGACGATTTCCTCGCTGGGCAGCTTTTCCAGAATCTGATCCATCCAGATGCCCTGGAATAAGGGCTTCTTTTCCTTCAGAAGGGCAGCGGCCTGGTTAAGTTCCGATTTGTCGGTGGTATTCTGCGAATAGCCCAGATACTTGAGCGCAAGGCCGATGGCGTCGCGCGGATTGTTGAACATCGCGGTCTGGTTCTGGTATTTGGGGTTCCAGAGCAGGTCCCACGAGCCAATATCGGCTTCATCGACATATTTGGTGTTGTACACCACGCCGACCACGCCCCAGGTGTAGGGTACCGAGTATTTTTGTTCGGGGTCAAAGGCCAGATGGGTGTATTTTTCGTCGATCAGGGCCATGTTGGGGATATGGTCATAGTTGAGCGGCTGCACCAGCCCTTCGTCGATGAAGCGGGACACCGCATAATCGGACGGGATGATGACATCATAGCTGGTGGTCTGGATGCGGGAATACAGGTTTTCGTTGGAGTCAAAGGTGTTGTAGACCACATCGATGCCGGTTTCGTCCTCAAACTGCCGGATGAGGTCCAGGTCGATGTATTCGCCCCAGTTGTACACGTTGAGCACCTGTGCGCTGCTTTTGCCGCATCCGGGCAGAAGCAGCGTCACGCACAGCAGGGCAAAGACAAGCAGACGTTTCATATCCCCGCCCCCTTTCGCTGGGCGGCTTCCCGGCGCTTTTCTTCGCGCGCCTGCCGCACGTTGACCGCGATGAGCAGCACCAGCACGAACAGGAACAGCAGCGTCGACACAGCGTTGATCTTGGGCGACATGCGGTGGCGGGTCATCGAGTAGATGACCACCGACAGCGGCTGGCTGGTCGTGCCGGCGGTAAAATAGGACACTACGAAATCATCCACCGAGATGGTGAAGGCCATGATGGCGCCCGTGATGATGCCCGGACGGATTTCGGGCAAAATCACCTTGTGCAGCGCCTGCCGGGGCGTGGCACCCAAGTCCAGGGCGGCCTCGTATGCGTTTTTGTCAAGCTGCCGCAGCTTGGGCATGACGTTCAAAATCACGTATGGCGTGCAAAAGGTGACATGGGCCAAAATCAGCGTCAGATAGCCCTTGTCCAGCCCGATGGCGGCAAACAGCAGCATGAAGGTCACGCCCATGATGGTATCTGACGAACTCATGGGGATGGAGTTGACGGTCAGATAGGCCGACCGGGTGCGGCGGCGCAGGTTGTGGATGCCGATGGCAGCCACGGTGCCGATTAGGGTGGCAATCGCGGCCGATACCACGGCTACGAGCAGGGTCACATACAGCGAATGCAGCAGATCGGCGTCCTGGAACAGTTCAATATACCAGCGGGTGGTAAAGCCATTCCACAGGATGCGCGATTTGGAGTCGTTGAACGAAAACAGCATGAGCACCAGAATGGGCGCATACAGGAAAACAAAGATGACCACCAGATAGAGGTTCTGCAAGAATTTCTTCACAGTAGCAGACCTCCTTCCTCGGAAGAGCCATCGTCAAATTTGTTCATCAGGAACATACAGACAAAGATAAGCACCATCATCACCAGCGCAATGGCCGAGCCCAGATGCGGGTTGTAGGCATTGCCCATGAATTGCAGGTCGATCAGGTCACCGATGAGCAGATATTTGCCTGAGCCGAGCATCTGGGACATGATGAACGTGGACACCGCGGGGACAAAGACCATGGTCACGCCCGAGATGACACCGGGCAGCGACAACGGAAAAATCACCCGTCGGAATACCAGCCGGGGCGGCGCACCCAGGTCCTGCGCGGCCTCGATCAGCTTGTGGTCGAGCTTGATGAGAATGGTGTAAATGGGCAGCACCATAAACGGCAGGAAATTATAGACCATGCCGAGCACGACAGCGCCGCCGGTGTTGATGAGCGGAAGATAGTCGAGCGGATACCCAAAGGCGTTTTGCAGCAGGGAAATCAGCCCAATGTGCCGGAAAAACTGGTTTAAAAACCCGTTGTTTTCCAGGATGGACATCCAGGCATAGGTGCGCAGCAGGAAGTTCATCCACATGGGCAGCATAATGAGCATCATGCATAGGTTCTGCCGGCTTGGGGACAGGCGGCTCATCCGATAGGCCATCGGATACCCGAGCAGCAGGCAGACGGCCGTGGAAAGCAGCGCCAGCCAGAACGACCGGCCAAAGATGGGCAGATACCCGATGATTTTTTGGAAATTGGCAACCGTAAACGCGCCCGACTTGTCGGTGAAGGCGTATACGGCCACCAGCAGGATGGGTACGACAATGAAAATCCCCATCCATACCCCATAGGGGTAAGCCATCCATTTTTTCAACCCTCTGCCTCCTCCGATGCACCGTGCGGCTTGTGCATGATGTGGATATCCGACGGGCCAATCGTAAGTCCGACCGTTTTACCCACCGGTTCGGCCTGGGTGGAATGCACCATAAACGTAAAATGTTCGCTGCGAATCATCATTTCATAGTGTACGCCCTTAAAGACGATCGATTCCACCACGCCTTGCAGCTGGCCGTCGCCCGGATAGACCAGGCGGATGTCCTCGGGACGGATGACCACATCCACCGAGGCGTTGTGCCCAAAGCCGCCGTCCACACAGGCAAAGAGATGGCCGCAGAACTCGACCTCGCGGTCGTCCGGCATCAGACCGTCCACAATGTTGGACTCGCCGATAAAGTCGGCGACAAAGGCGTTTTCCGGCTCGTTGTAGATGTCGGTTGGCGACCCGACCTGCTGGATGATGCCCTGATTCATGACCACTACGCGGTCGCTCATCGTGAGCGCCTCTTCCTGGTCGTGGGTGACGTAAATGAAGGTAATGCCCGTGGACTGCTGGATGCGCTTGAGTTCGATCTGCATGTCCTTGCGGAGCTTGAGGTCCAGGGCGCCCAGCGGTTCGTCGAGCAGCAGCACACGCGGCTCGTTGACCAGCGCGCGCGCAATCGCGACGCGCTGCTGCTGGCCGCCCGACAGGCTGGTGGTGTCGCGCGTTTCAAAACCGCTCAGGCCGACCAGTTCGAGCATTTCGGCCGTTTTGCGGCGGATGGTTTTCTCGTCCACCTTTTTAATGCGCAGGCCAAAGGCGATGTTCTCGGCCACATTTAAGTGCGGGAACAGGGCGTAGCGCTGAAAGACCGTGTTGATCTCCCGCTTGTAGGGCGGCACATCGTTGATGCGCTGGCCGTCAAACAGGACATCACCGGCATCCGGCGTGACAAAGCCGCCCAGAATGCGCAGCGTAGTGGTCTTGCCGAAGCCCGAAGGGCGGAGCAGGGTCACAAATTCGCGGTTGAGAATGGAAAGGGAAATGCCCCGCAAAATGGGCTCCCCATCGAATTGTTTTTGAATATTGCAAAGATCGACCAAATTCCGGTTCAATCGGTATCATCCTCCCGTTTGACAAACTAAATCATCTTACATATTAAGAGTATCTGCGCGGAAAGTCAACATAAACCGCCGGAAATCTCCGCTTTCCCCGAAAGTTGCGGGAAATCAAGCATTCTTCCTGGATGACCAGCCCATGGACAAAATGTAAATTTATTTTGAAAGGCCGGGCAGCGCACAGCCGGATGTGCTATAATGGCCACAACCGGCCGCAGACCGACGCTATTCGGCGCAACCGGACAATGGTTCCCGCTTCCAAAACCGGGTGCGACTGTGGTATAATATAGAAGGACAACATGGGCAGCAACCGGCTGCCCATACCGTGTTTGGAGAGGTGGTTTTTATGAAAAAACGAATGATGGCGATTGTCCTGGCGCTTGGGCTTTTGACCGTGTCCGGCTGCCGGTCGGCGGCGGCTCCGGGGGCCAGCTCGTCGGGCGAGACGAGTGCGGTGGAAACCGTGGAATACGAAGAAGTGACCCTGTATGTGCCCAACAGCACGGCCGACGGTCTGGACGAAAAGACCGTACAGGTGGAAAAAACCGACCTGCCCATCGAAGAACTGGTGCAGGCGCTGGTGGGTGAAGGTGCGCTGCCGGCAGGCACCGAAGTGCGGGAATGGCTGTCCGATGAGGCCGACCCGCCGGCATTCAAGCTGGACCTGAACGAAACCTTTGCCGAAGGCATCCTCAACCAGGGAACCGCGGGCGAGACCCTGATGCTGGCGTCGCTGGTCAATACGGTCTGGGCTTATTTTACCCCGGCGGAGCTGACTGTAACAGCGGATGGAAAACCGATTGAAACCGGTCATAATATCTATGATACCCCGTTTACCAGCCCCATGGCGCTCGGATAAGACAACCGAACACGCGCATCCGTTTTTTGGATGCGCGTGTTTTTTATGACAAGAAAAAATATTTTCATGCTTTGGGGAACCTTTTTCGATACCTGCCGTCTATACAGACAGAATCAAAAAGGAGAGTTTGCAGATGAAAAAGAAATTTGCTTTTGCACTTGCACTGATGATATTGCTGACCAGCCTGACCGCTTGCGGCGGCAAGGGCAAGGATGGGGCATCCTCGTCATCGGACGATGCGGCCGTATCCAGTGAGGTATCCTCGGCAGAGGACAGCGCTTCCTCGTCGGGCGCCGTATCCAGCCCGATGGAGGTCCAGGACCCGGCGGCTTCCAATCCGGCCGGTTCGCAGACGACCCCAACCCCGGAGACAACCACTCCCCAGCAGCCGGCGGGCAACGGCGGCGCGGCAGCCGGTCAAACCACGCAGCCGCAGTCGACACCGCAGAAACCGGCGACAAATAACCATGCTTCGTCCGGCCAGACGACCAAGCCCCAATCCAACCCCACCCCTCCGGCAACCGAAAATAAGGGCCCGGCGGTATCCGATGTCGCCAGCGCGGTCGAAGGCGCTTTGGCGCCCGAAGGCCAGATGATGAGCCTGACCGCCGACGATCTGTCGTCGCTCTATGGCCTGGATTCGTCCTCGGTCGAGGGGTTTGTGGGCAAGATGCCGATGATGAATGTCAAGGCGACCGAGTATCTGGTGGTTAAGGCGGCGCCCGGCAAGACCGAAACGGTCAAGAGCGGCATGCTCAAGCGCCAGGCCGATCTGGACGCGACCTGGAAACAGTACCTGCCCGAGCAGTATGAGCTGGTCAAGAATTACAAACTGGTCACCAAGGGCGATTATGTCCTGTTCGCCGTGGGAGAGAACGCACAGGCGGCTGTGGATGCGTTCAATAGCGCGGCCTAATTGAAAATTGTGGCAATCCGATAAAACGCAGCAGGGCGGTTGGGACCGCCCTGTTGCTGTGTTTGAGTAAAGGGGGAATCCGATGGTTTTCAGCAGCATGACCTTCCTGTTTGCCTATTTGCCCGTGACGCTGGCGCTGTATTACCTGTGCCCGCTGCGCGCGCGCAATCTGCTGCTTTTGATCGCCAACCTGATCTTCTACGGCTGGGGCGAACCGAAATACATCGTCATCATGTTCGCGTCCATCCTCATCGACTATATCCACGGCGCGCTTATCGACAAATACCGCGCGAACGACCGGCTGGCCCGCACGTTTGTGGCCTCGTCGGTGGTGTTTAACTTAGCGCTGCTGTTTTTCTTCAAATATTGGGACTTTTTTGCCGCCCAAGTCGGCCTGCCGGTGCTCGGCGTGCCGCTGCCGCTGGGCATTTCCTTCTACACCTTCCAGACCATGTCCTATTCGATTGACGTCTACCGCGGCGAAGCCGAACGCCAGAAGAGCCTTCTCAAGTTCGGCGTGTTCGTGACGTTATTCCCGCAGCTCATCGCCGGGCCGATCGTCCGCTACCGCGAGATTGCGCGTGAGCTGACCGACGGCGTCCATCCGCGCGTGCGCGACTTCAGCGAGGGCGCGCTGCTGTTTACGGTGGGCCTGAGCAAGAAGGTGCTGCTGGCCAACAACATCGGCAAGCTGTGGGAAACCCTGCAAGCCAGCCCAGATTTGACTATGGCAGGCGCCTGGCTGGGCGCGGTGGCCTTTTCGTTCCAGATTTACTTTGACTTTTCCGGCTATTCGGATATGGCCTGCGGCCTAGGCCGCATGCTGGGCTTCCACTTCCCGGAGAACTTCCGCCACCCGTACAGTGCGCGGTCGATCACCGACTTTTGGCGGCGCTGGCATATCACGCTGGGCAGCTGGTTCCGCGAATATGTCTATATCCCGTTGGGCGGCAACCGTGTGCCCGCGCTGCGGCAGTACTGCAATATTTTTGCCGTCTGGGCGTTGACCGGCCTGTGGCACGGGGCGGACTGGAACTTCCTGGCCTGGGGCCTGTATTTCGGCATCGTGCTGGTGCTGGAAAAGAAGTGGCTGGGCGGCCTGCTTGCTCGCGCGCCGCGCGCGGTGCAGCATCTGTATACGCTGCTGCTGGTGGTGGTGTCCATGGCCATCTTTGCAAACCCGGGCAGCTTCTGGGAGTATCTCGCGAAGATGTTCGGCGGCGCGCCGCTGTGGAGCGCCGAAACCGGCTATTATCTGTTTAGCTTCCTGCCCACGCTGTTCATCTTGGCGGTGGCGGCCACGCCGCTGCCAGCGCGGCTGTTTGGCCGCCTGCCCGACCGGGTGCGCGGCGCCTGTGGTAGCGTGCTGCTGGTACTCGGGCTTGCGGCGTCGACCGCGTTCCTGGTATCGGACAGTTATAACCCATTTTTGTACTTCCGCTTTTAAGAAAGGGGACAGACCATGAAAAACCTTTCCGAAAAAGTCAATACGCTGCTGTTTGGCGGCTTTTTGGGGGTGTTTGCCCTGTGCGGCCTGCTGCTGCCCGACAAGGCGTTTTCCGAGATGGAAAACCGCACCCTGGAGCAGACCCCGCAGTTTTCGCTGGGCGCCCTGTTTGACGGCACCTATGCCGACCAGACCGAAACCCACCTGGCCGACCAGTTCGTGCTGCGCGACGAGAGCGTGGCCGCCAAGACGGCGATGGAAACACTGGTGGGACGGCACGAGTTTAACGGCGTGTATCTGGCGGACGGCCGTCTGATCGAGCGCATCGACGAGCCCGAGGAGGAACGCCTCGCCGCCAACATCCAGGCCGTGCAAGCCCTGGGACAGACGCTGAATGTGCCGGTCACGCTGGCGCTCGCGCCCACAGCGGCTTCGGTCTATGCCGATACCCTGCCCAAGGGCGCACCCTCGGCCGACCAGGACGCCCTGCTGTCCCGTATTTATGGTTCGTGCGGCGTGCAGACGGTCGATTTGGCAAGCGCCCTGACCACCCACCGGGACGAATACATCTTCTACCGCACCGACCATCACTGGACCTGTCTGGGCGCGTACTATGGCGCCCAAGCGCTGCTTTCGTCCCTGGGGCTGGAGGGCAAGGACCTCGCAGCTTTTCCCCCCGAGCGGGTGACCGAGGACTTCAACGGCACGCTCTTTTCCTCGTCGGGCGTGCGCACCGTGCAACCGGACGCAATTGACCTGTATGTCCCACAGGGGCAGACACAGGTCGAATCCTGGCGGACAGGCGCGCCTGAGGAAGGCACGCTCTACGATTTGTCCTATCTCGATAAGAAGGACAAATACTCGCTGTTTTTGGGCGGCAATCAGCCGCTCTGTGTGCTCCGCACGGGAAACCCGGGCGGCAAGCTGCTGCTCGTGCGCGACTCGTATGCGGACAGTCTGGCGCCCTTCCTGCTGGACTCGTTCTCGGAAATCCATCTGTTCGACGCGCGGTATTTCAAGCAGCCGCTGTCCAGCTATGTGCAGCAAAACGACATCGACCAGGTCGTGCTGCTGTTCTCGCTGAAAAACTTCCTGACCGACAGCGATTTGCAGCTCGTGTGTAAGTAAACCAAAGCCCTCCTTCTCGGGAGGGCTTTTTCTTTACACCGCCGGGTGGCTGTGGTATTCTAAAGACCAGAAACGGAGGGATTCGCGTGAAAACGATGCATGAACCGACGCAGATGTCCGAGTCGGTGCGCCTGGGGGCCGTGTTGGCGATCACAGGCGGTTTCTTTGATGCATATACGTATTTGTGTCGGGGCGGAGTGTTCGCCAACGCCCAGACCGGCAATATTGTGCTGCTGGGCGTCAATCTGGCAAACGCGGAATGGATGCGGGCCCTGCACTATGTGCTGCCCATTTTGGCCTTTGCTCTGGGCGTGGCGGCCGCCGAATGGGTCAAGCTGAATTTTAAAACCCGGCCCATCGGCGTGCACTGGCGGCAGATCGTGATTTTGGCCGAGATGGCGCTGGTGGCGTTGGTCGCATTTTTGCCCCAGTCGGCCAACATGGCCGCCAATACGCTGGTGTCGTTCATCTGTGCTTTGCAGGTGGAGTCGTTCCGCAAGATGCGCGGCAGCGCCTTTGCCACCACCATGTGCACCGGCAACCTGCGTTCGGCCACCGAACAGCTGGTGCGCTGGCGCACCGACGGGGATGCCGAAGCCCGGCGCAAGTCCGGGCGGTATGCGGTGATTATCCTGTATTTCATCGCCGGGGCAGCCCTGGGGGTCGGCTGTGTGCAGCTCTGGCACGACCGAGCGGTTCTGGTCTGCTGCGCGCTGCACGCGCTGGTATTTGGGCTGATGTTCCGCGAGAAGATCGACTAAATCAGGTTGGAGTAGACCGGGCGTTCCATTTCGGGCAAATGGGCGAGCAGGGCGCGCAGATCGCGCAGTTGCAGCAGCGATTCGTCCGCGTCGCTGTTGTCGAGCGCCTGCCGCGCGCGCTGGAATAACCGTTCGGTATCGTCGATTTCGTTGTGCCGCACCAGGGTGCTCAACCGGTTATAGTGCTTGCGCCAGAGGGCATAGCTGCGCTCCATATCGACCCGCGCCGCCGAAAAATCCCCGGATTCTACGCTTTGCTGGGTGACCGCCAGCGCATCGCGGACCACGGTGGTGGCGTTTGTGATATAGCGGTAGGAGCCAAAACAGGCGGCAACCACTAAAACTAACAAAACAACGGCCGTGATGACCCGTTTCATCGCGTCAGACCTCCTTGGGCTGGATAAATTCATTGCCGCAATCGTCGAGCGTCATGAGGAACACCTCGGACAACGACCGAATGCGCGCTTTGTGGATGCGTTTTTCGATGTCGGCGATCTCCAGGCCGAGTTGCCGCAGGTTGCCCAAAATGGGTTTGCCGTCCGACACAACGATGAGCGGCAGACCCTGCTGCGGCGGGGTCACATCGAGCATGGAGGCCGTGACCGGCTGGCTTTTGGGGTAGAGCACATAGGAAAGCTGGCCGCTTGGCTCGATAACCGCATACTTGACCTCGGCCGGGGAGGCGATGTTCTTTTGCCGCAGCGCCTCCAGAACCTCGTCGGTTGTCAGGCGCAGGTCGGCCATTTTTTTGCGGTCGAGTTTGCCGTTTCGGATGATGATAGCCGCACGGCCATTGAAGATGCGCCGCAGGCGGCGGTTTTTCAGGCACAGGAAGGAGATCAGGATTTCCAGCGAGATGAGCGTCAGGATGGGGATGACGCCCGCAAACAGCGACACGGTCACATCCTGCATGGGGATGGCGGCCAGCTCGGAGATGAGGATGGTCACCACC
>JAUMSA010000293.1 GCA_031293105.1 Butyricicoccus sp.
GATTATCCTTATCCTAAGGTCTATTCGGACTTTTGCTATCAAAAATCTATCTGGGCCATCCTATCAGGGGTTTTGCTTGAGACGGACGATTGAGTGGTTTAGGTGTATTATAGCACGATTCGACGTTTTCTTCAAATTATTTCTTGCCACTTCAGCAGTCACATCTATTCCTCACTGTTGTTTACGACCCAAATCTTTTTGAGAGGGATCAGCTCTTTGATTTCATCATCCATCTGATCGTAGTAACGCAGGAACTCCTCGATAATTTCTTTGTGGGTCCAAAGCCGGATTTCAAAGAACTGTTTGGCCGTCTCGTTGATGACCGAAGATTTGAACCCACTCCAAGACACTAACAAGCCATATTCGGCACCAAAGTTTTTCATCACGCCGCCCAACTGATCCAAAACAATCCGATCCACTGGCGCGTCCGTAGACTTAACCTGAACACAGATTTTGGGGCTTCCAAAACCAAGTGTGCCCGCAGAAGCCAGAATATCTACACCTTTATCCGGTCCCGCCGGGCTAACGTATGTAGTGAATCCCTTTGCTCGAAGAATGGCATCTACAATTTTTGCTAAACCATGTCCTTTAGTCTTTTGGATCATCAGGTTTGTGATAACCCCTAAGGCTTCATTTTCAATATCCCGTGCTTCTTCATCATCCTGCGGCTCTTGCGGAGTAATTTGAGGCGCTTTCTTTCCCTGCTTATGGGCATGGATGACCGCTTTTATGCGATCTTCCTGCTTAATACGGCAAATCGTCATAAAGGCCCCAAAGGAATATAAGATATCCTGGTCAAAAGCCATACGGGGAATGTCACAGGCAAACCAGTCTACTTGATGAGCGTGATAATAAGGATTATCGTTGCCGGGCAAAAATTCATAATCCCCTATGATCTTGCCAAAATGAATTACAGGCTTGATCTTGCTGGGCAGGACAACGATTTCTCCCTTTTTCATCTCGTGGGCAAACGGCCATACCTGGCTCGCCCAGTTCATGGCTGTTTTTACCTTGACATCTGGGTTGTTGTCCACAAAGTATTGCTGCAGGTCCTGCTTGGTATGGAACTGCATGATTGATTCAGAGAGATTGTCCCAGGTGCAGTATACCTTACTGTCCTCAAGAAATTTATTCTCAAACTCGCCGTACCGTCCAGCACGACATAACCACATTGGCATATAAGTGCCCCCATTCTTTATTTGCACAGGAAATGGATTTTCAAACTGAAGGCTGTTGTCTTAGCCGCTCATAGACAACACCCACCAACAGATCACGAACGGTATCTCCGAACTTGGCATCATCCAGAACCCTTTCGCAGAACTGCTGATTTTGAGCCATGCGCCCGATAACCACGTCCATGAACGCATCGTTAAAGGGAAAACGAAAATGCTCTTGTGAATTATTGCGAGCTTGGACACGCAATTCCTCATTGGCATCCATATCAGAAACAATTTGTTCCAAGACCTTGTCGATGTTGGTAAACTCTGTACCGAACTTTTCGTTGATTTTATCAATCAGCTCAGACAGGGGAGCCTTTTCTCCCTCTGGCTTCGGTTTTCCGGGATGAAGTTTATTGGGTAACGGCTCACTCTGCTCCAGCGCAATAGACCCTTCAAAAATCTTCTGAACCCGGTAATATTGCAGCGATACTTCATCATCCAGAAAAATAGGACCGCCGCCATCTCGCTTTGGAAGTTTCTTCTGAAGAAATTTTGCGTAAGCATGGAACTTATGCAGGTCGGCATCATCTAATCGGATGATGTTGGTGAGGAACGTGTAGGTACGAACAAACTTTGCGAGGGTAGACTTGAATTCTTCCTGCTCGTTCTCATCCAAACCGTTATACCGATCCACTGCCGGATCAAGGAAACTGTTGAGTACGCCAAAATCCATATTCCCCTGTTTCTTGGTAGGCTTGAAAAATGCTTTGGAGAAAGCCTCAATCTCACTCTGCCAATACACGCGAAATTCATCCAATTTGGATTTCAGTTCATATACGATGTTGGCGTCTGTTGTCTCCTCGATACTGGTTTCTTCATAATACGGGGCAAAAGCGGCTCGTATATCCTCGGCAGAGTTTACAAAGTCCAAAACAAATGTATCATCTTTTCCGAAGCAGGTTCTGTTCAATCTGGAAAGTGTTTGGACAGCTTTTACACCACTGAGCTTTTTATCTACAAACATGGTGTGCAGCAACGGCTCATCAAACCCAGTTTGGTATTTTTCCGCAACCAAAAGCACCTGATACTCGCCGCTGTGGAATTTTCCTGGCAGTTCGCTTTCTTTTATCCCGTTCAGACTGACTTCGGTGTACTCCTCGCCGCCATCATGGACAGTCCCGGAAAATGCGATCAGGATACCCAGCTCATTTTCGTATCCCATCTTTTTGATGTAACGCTGAAACTCCTGATAATACCGGACTGCATGCAGGCGTGAGCCGGTCACTACCATTGCTTTAGCCTTGCCGCCAATCTTGTCTTTGGTGACAGTGCGGAAGTGTTCTACGATGATCTGGGTTTTCTGGGCCAGATTGTGCGGATGCAGACTTAAGAATTTGCCAAGCGCCTTATTTGCCTTGCTTTTTTCATAGCGAGGATCATCGGCAATTTTCTTGCCTATTTTGAAATAGGTGTCGTAGGTCACATAGTTTTTCAGAACATCCAGAATAAAACCTTCCTGAATGGCCTGCTTCATCGAGTAAATATGAAAAGCATGAGGAATACCGGTTGCATCCGGGGTTCCAAACATCTCCAGCGTTTTCGCTTTGGGTGTTGCGGTAAAGGCAAAGAAGGACAGGTTAGGCAACCGACCATGTGTAGCCATTTCTTTTGCGATTTCATCCTCGCTGTCGGATTGCTTGCGCTCTTCCTTGGCCTCCTCATCCGCAACCTTTTGGAGCTGTTCTTCTTCTGTTAGCCCCTCAGCGTTTCCCAGGATCGCCTTCATTTTTTTGCTGGCTTCTCCGGTCTGGGAAGAATGGGCCTCGTCCACAATCACCGCAAACCGCTTGCCGCTTAAATCATCTACCTTTTCAAGGATAAATGGGAACTTCTGAAGTGTGGTAATAATGATTTTCTTGCCTGTGTTCAAAGCATCTGCCAGCTGTGCGGCGTTGTTGTCGATTTTAGTCACAACGCCTTCCACGTGCTCAAACTGGTAGATGGTATCCTGAAGCTGTTTGTCCAATACGAGGCGATCTGTAATCACAATGATGCTGTTGAATATAACCTTGTCATTTTTATCGTGCAGGTTAGACAGGTGATGTGCCAGCCAAGAAATGGAGTTGGATTTTCCGCTTCCCGCACTGTGCTGAATCAGATAATTGTGTCCGGTTCCATTTGCATAGACATCGGCAACGAGCTTGCGGACCACATCCAGTTGGTGGTAACGTGGGAAGATCATAACAGACTTTTTGGGGTTCTTTTTATCTTCCTGCAAATGGATAAATCGCTGTACAATGTCCAGCAGGCTGTCTTTTTGCAGGACTTCTTCCCACAGATACGAAGTCCGGTAGATACTGTTCCCAACAGGGTTTCCCTTGCCGCCGTTGTTTCCCTTATTGAACGGCAAAAAATAGGTATTGATGCCATTGAGCTTTGTGGTCATCCACACTTCTTCGGTGTCCACGGCAAAGTGAACCAGGCATCGGGCTTTGAACGAAAGCAGAAGTTCTCTGGGATCACGGTCTTTCATGTACTGACGCTTTGCATTTTCGACAGTCTGACCGGTGATTGGATTTTTCAGTTCCACCGTCGCAACAGGCAATCCATTGATGAA
>JAUMSA010000294.1 GCA_031293105.1 Butyricicoccus sp.
TGCCCACACGTCGCAGAATACTCGACAAACTTGCCTTTGACTGCGCCCTCCGCGGTCCATTTAGCAGCTTGCGTTCGGCCCGGCTCTCAGCTTCCCGGACTCTCTGTGCGTGCACGACTGCCTTGATCTCCGCATCAACGGTTTGATTTGCGTTTATTGTAGCACCGCGGCGCGGCCGCTGTCAAGGGGCGCGCGGGAAAAATTTATATTTATGCGCTGCTGATGGAAATGGCGCATAAAATGCGGGAAGAACAATGCAGCGTGAATAAACATGCGTTTAAGCTGCTTCCCGTCTGTTGTACCGGTACATCAGGACAGATACGCCGCAGATGATGACATAGCCCACAACGCTCCACACATCGGGGATCTGCATGAAGAAGATAAATCCAAGCAGGGCGGCAAAGATGACCTGGGTGTAGTCATAGACCGAAATCTCGCGCGCCGGCGCGTTGGAATATGCAGCCGTGATCGAAAACTGCCCGCCGGCAGCTGCGAGTCCGGCCAACAGCAGCATGGCGAGCTGATAACCGGACATCGGGACGTAATCCAACAAAATCACCGGCAGCACGACCAGGCAGGAGAAGCCGGAGAACACCAGGACGATCACCGGGCCGCGTTCGCCGTGTTGGCCCAGATAGCGTACCGCCGTGTATGCTGCACCGGCAGCCAAGCCACCGAACATGCCGATAAACGCGGGAAAGGCCGAGATAGAAAACCCGGGTTTAACGATCAGCAGCGCACCGCAGAACGCAGCCACAATGCCGAAAAGCTGAAAGGGTTTGATGCGCTCTTTAAGGCACAGGAAGGAAAAAATAATCGCAAAAAAGGGCGAAAGCTTGTTGAGCATGGACGCATCCGACAGCAGCAGGTGATCGACTGCATAGAAGTTGCACAAAATTCCCACCGTACCCATAAAGGAGCGGATGAAGAAAAAGGGAATGTTGCGGCGTTGCACACGCACCGGTTCCCGGGCGCGGATGAGCAGGATTACGGCAAAAAAGAAGGCCACTAGATTGCGGAAAAAGCTTTTCTGCACCGAGGGGATGTCGCCCGAAAGGCGCACAAACGTATTCATCAGGGCGAAGCAGAAAGCGGACGATAAGACATATAAAATTGCCTTGTTTTTGGAATGCATGAGAAAATCATCCTTTGGTCAGGGGATTGAAGGCAATGAGCCATAAAAGATCCGCCCTTGCGGGCGGATCAAAGAATCCGTTAGTTTAAGAAATCCTTGAGCTTCTTGGAGCGCGACGGATGACGCAGCTTGCGCAGCGCCTTGGCCTCGATCTGACGGATGCGTTCGCGGGTCACGTTGAATTCCTTGCCGACTTCTTCGAGCGTGCGGGTGTGCCCGTCATCAATGCCAAAACGCAGGCGAAGAACCTTTTCTTCACGCGGTGTCAGCGTCTTGAGCACCTCGACCAGCTGTTCCTTGAGCAGCATGAACGAAGCAGCTTCCGCCGGTTCGGGCGCGTCGTCGTCCGGGATGAAGTCACCCAAATGGGAATCTTCCTCCTCGCCGATCGGGGTTTCGAGCGAAACCGGCTCCTGCGCGATCTTAAGGATATCGCGCACCCGGTCAACCGGCATGTTCATCTCTGCCGCGATTTCTTCCGGGGAGGGGTCGTGGCCGAGCTCCTGCAAGAGCTGACGGGACACGCGGATAACCTTGTTGATGGTTTCCACCATATGCACCGGGATGCGGATGGTGCGCGCCTGGTCGGCGATGGCGCGGGTAATGGCCTGGCGAATCCACCAGGTCGCATAGGTCGAGAACTTGTAGCCCTTGGTGTAATCAAACTTTTCGACTGCCTTAATCAGACCCAGGTTGCCCTCCTGAATGAGGTCCAGGAACAGCATGCCGCGGCCGACATACCGTTTGGCGATGGAAACGACCAGACGGAGGTTGGCTTCGGCCAGACGCTTTTTGGCACGGTCGCCCGCCTTGATGGCCTTGTTCCATTCTACGATCTCGTCGGCGCGGACGGCCGACTGTTCGCCCGACTTTTCGTATTCGTTCATCTTTTCGGTGGCTTCGACGCCGGCCATGATCTTTTTGG
The DNA here is from genome assembly GCA_031293105.1 of Butyricicoccus sp. GTDB lineage: Bacteria > Bacillota > Clostridia > Oscillospirales > Butyricicoccaceae > Butyricicoccus_B. Next base: position 2,061 of record JAUMSA010000294.1, read on the forward strand.
CCAGTTCGATCTCTTCTTCGGGTGAGAGCAGGTCAACCTTGCCGATTTCCTTCAGGTACATGCGGACCGGGTCATCGATCGCGAAGCCCTCAGCGAGTGCCGAGGTGTCAACCAGTTCCTCTTCCGGAACCTCCTCGACTTCGGAGGCTTCGAAGTCGTCCTCATCGTCGCCAATCGGGGCTTCCAGTACGTCGCCGCCCTCGATCTCAATGCCTTCATGCTCGAGCGTTTCATATAGTTTGTCGATGTCTTCGGACTCTAATTCGACGGCGCTGAGCGCGTCCGCGATTTCTTTCAAGGTCAATTTCCCGTTTTCTTGCCCAGGGCGAGAAGGTCGCGGATCACCTGCATCTGCTGTTCTGCACTCTGTGTCATGTCTTATACCTCCAAAATCATTTTTTTCTGCTTTTCAGTTTGGCTTTGGCCAGAAGCGGGTCTTCCGCGGGATCTTCCGGAGTCGACGGGGTGTGTTTGAGCGCCTCGTCCCGGATTTTCCGTATGTAATCGTCCATGGCTTGCTCCCGTCTGGCCGGAACGGGTTGCTCAGTGATGCGTGCAAGCAGGGACAGTTCGTTGGGCTCCAAATATCCCTCAAACGAAGCGACTGCAATCGGCCGTCCGGCTTCATAGAGGGAAAGGGCGTGCGCAAATACTTTGCGCAGCACCGATGCGGTAAAATCCTGCGGCGTTATTTTGTCCGCAAGATAAGAAACTAATGTATTATCCCCAAAAATCAGGGCTAAAATCCCTTCTTCGGCGCGTGCCGATACAATATCGGGATAATGCAGCGTCCGGTCTTTGGGCTGGGCGGCCTGCGCCGGCGCACGGACATCGCGCCGCTGCGCCTTTTTCTGCTGGCCGCGCCGGATGGACAGGGCACGTTTGACTTCGACCTGCATGGCATCCAGGCTGACGTTTGCCATCTGAGCGGCCCGACCGGCATACACTTCGCGTTCGACCGCGCCGTCGATGTGGGCAAGCATCCAGGCCGCTTCCCGCAAGAAAGCGACCCGCTGTTCATCTTCCTCCAAATCGAACTTGGCAGCGATATTTTCCAAGCGGAAAGCGTTGTGGTCTTCGCTGTGCTCGATCAAACGGCGGAAGGCATCCGGCCCCTTTTCACGGATGAATTCATCCGGGTCTTTGGCGCCTGGGATTTTCAGAACGCGGACATTGAGGTCGGCTTTTTTCAAAATATCGATGGCACGTTGCGAAGCCGCCTGCCCCGCGCCGTCGGCGTCATACGAAATGATGATGTTTTTGGTGTGGCGGGCGATGATGCGCGCTTGGTCGTCGGTCAGGGACGTGCCGAGCGATGCCACCGCTGAATCAAATCCGGCCTGGTGCAGCGCGATGACGTCCATATACCCTTCAGCCAGGATGAAATAATCATTTTTGGTCTTGCGGGCTAAATTCAGCGCAAATAGGTTGCGGCCCTTGTGAAAAATGGACGTTTCTGGGGAGTTGAGATACTTGGGTTTGCTGTCATCCATCACGCGGCCGCCAAAGGCAATCACGTTGCCGCGCTGGTCGATGATGGGGAACATGACGCGGTTTCGGAATTTGTCATATAAGTTGCCCTTTTCGCTGCGTGCGGCCAGACCGCAGGCAAGCAGTTCCTCTTTGGTGTAGCCCTTGGCCTGCATGGCGTCCATGGTCGCAAAAAAGGAATCGGGCGCATAGCCCAGTCCAAAACGGTTCATGGTGCCGCGCCGCAGTCCGCGACGGGCGAAATATTGTTGAACCTTCTGGTTTTCCGGCTTCCACAGTTCGGCATAGTAGAACCGGGCGGCGTCACGCATGAGGTTCAGCAGCCGTTCCCGCCGCCGGCCGGCCTGCGGGTCGTGGGTATCCTCCGGGATGGGCAGACCGCATTGCTTGGCCAGAAAGGCAACCGCATCCGGAAATTCCAGCCCTTCGGCGCGCATGACAAAGGAGATCACGCCGCCGCCTTGGCCGCAGCCAAAGCAGTAAAAGATCTGCTTGTCCGGGGAAACCGAAAAGGAGGGTGATTTTTCATTGTGGAACGGGCAAAGCCCGAAATAATTGGCGCCGCTGCGCTTGAGCTGCACATACCGGGATACCACATCCACGATATCGCTGCGCGCGGTCAGTTCGTCCAGAAAGGACTGGTCGAAGGCCATGGTTGCCTCCTTTCGCGGGGATTATTCTTGCCGTTTATGCCAGCTTTTGGGGATAAACAGCCGTTTATAGGTCGCGATCGAGTAGCGGTCGGTCATACCGGCGATGTAGTCGCACACCACACGCGCGCGGCTATCGCCTTCGTCCATCAGACGCCGGTAATCGGCCGGTAACTCGTCGATATGGTCATCAAAATATAGGTACAAGGCTTTGAGCATGTTGCGGGCACGCTGTTCCTCGGCCTGGGCGGCCGTGCCCGTGTAAACGTGCTGGAACATAAATCGCCGCAGTTCCAGCATGGCGTCCAGCACCTCGACATCCATGCCGATGGCCTGTTCGCGCGTGCCGTAGTCAATCATGGCCGTCACCAGCGTGTCGATGCGCTGCCCATGGGTTTCTCCCAGCGCGGTGCGCAGCGCCTGCGGGATGTCCTCGCGGCACAGCAACCCGCCGCGCACGGCATCGTCGATGTCGTGGTTGATGTAGGCAATGCGGTCGGCATAGTGGATGATGCGGCCTTCGGGCGTTGAAGCCTTGCGGCTGCCCGTGTGGCAGACAATGCCGTCGCGCACCTCGTGGGTGAGATTGAGTTTTTCCACCCGGTCGACGATACGCAGACTCTGCTCGTTGTGGCGAAAGCCTTCGGGGCAAACTTCGCCCAGCGCCGCTTCGCCCGCGTGGCCAAAAGGCGTGTGACCCAGATCGTGCCCCAGCGCGATGGCTTCGGTCAAATCTTCATTCAGACGCAGCGCCCGGGCAATCGTACGGGCAATCTGCGCCACTTCCAGGGTGTGGGTCAGACGGGCGCGGTAGTGGTCGCCTTCGGGCGAAATAAAGACCTGGGTCTTGTTGGAAAGCCGCCGGAAGGCCTTGGAATGGATGATACGGTCGCGGTCGCGTTGGAAGCAGGTGCGATTGGGGCAGGGGACCAGCGGGGTCTGCCGTCCCTGGGAATCGCGGGCCAGGGTCGCCCACTCGCAGAGCATCTGTGCTTCCTGGTTTTCAATGCGGGTACGGATGGTCATACAGAACCCCCTTTGCAAAGGCCGGAAACAACAATCTACATATATACAATACGCAGCAGACAAACGGAAATCCTTCTTTTTGCGCCCGATTTTTTTGCAAACCTTACGATTTGTGAAAGATGTCCTGGAAAGCGGGCAGAAAAGCACGTGCTTTGTGGCTTTTGATGATGGAAAATCCGGTTTTTTGTCCGGCGGTTTTATGGATATCCGGCGGGAAAACGTTGGCAAACGGCAGAAAACGTGCTATAATGGACGCAAACACGGGATAAGCCGTGTCGTTTGATTGAAAATCAGCCCGAAACAGGAAGTTTCCCCGTTTCGGACAAACAGCAGGCGGCGCCGCCCCTGCCGTTTGGGGACATAAAAGGAGAATCGTCAACATTATGAAGAAAATTTCCCTCATCCACGGGCCCAACCTGAACTTGACCGGCAGCCGGGAACCGGGCATTTATGGCCGCGATACGCTGGCCGCGATCAACGAAGAAGTGGTGCTCAAGTGCGAACAGTATGGCTGGCAGTGCGTATGCTTCCAATCCAACTCGGAAGGCGCACTCATCGACCGCATCCATGCTGCCATTGACGACTGCGACGGCATCATCATCAACGCGGGCGCTTACACCCATTACAGCTATGCCATCCGCGATGCAATCGCCTCGACCCGTCTGCCCTGCGTGGAAGTCCACATGTCCAATATCCACGCCCGCGAGGAATTCCGGCACCATTCGACCATCAGCGCGGTTTGCGCCGGTGTCATCGCCGGATTTGGCAAGAATAGTTATCTGCTGGCCGTGGACGCGATGAAGGGGATTTTGGGATGATTGCAAAAATTCGAAGAGCCATGCGGGAGCAGGGGGCGGATGCCGTCCTGCTTACGAGCGAGATCAACCGCCGCTATGCCACTGGTTTCCATTCGACGGCGGGTGTTGTGTATATTTCGGAAAAGCACGCGGTCTTTTTCACCGATTTCCGCTACATAGAAGCCGCCAAGCAGCAGGTCGCGGGCTTTGAGGTACGCGAGCCAGGGGATGGACAATCGTATTCCGCGGTCGTCAACCAACTGGTGGCCGCCGACCATGTCAAGACCATTGCGTTGGAGGATGATTCGCTCACCTATCAGGAATATACCCGCTGGCAGGATAAGTTAACCGCCAAGGTGCAGCCCATGCGCGATATGATGGAAAAACTGCGCATCGTCAAGACCGAGGACGAATTGCAGCACATCATCGCCGCGCAGCGAATCGCGGAAACCGCCTTTTTGGAGGTGCTCGACGACATCCGTCCGGGCGCGACCGAAAAGCAGATTGCCGCCAAACTGACCTATCGGATGCTGTACTACGGGGCGGAAAATATGTCGTTTGACCCCATTGTGGTGTCGGGCGCCAATTCCTCCAAACCGCATGGGGTACCCAGCGAAAAACCGATTGCAGACGGCGATTTTGTCACCATGGATTTCGGCTGCATCGTGAGCGGCTATTGCTCGGACATGACGCGCACGGTCGCGGTCGGCTATGCGACCGACGAAATGGCGCATGTTTACGACGTGGTGCTGCGCGCGCAAAAGGCCGGTATCGCGGCGGCTCGTCCCGGCGTGACCGGCCGGGAGATCGACAAGGCGGCGCGCGATGTGATCGAACAAGCCGAGTTTGGCCCCTATTTCGGCCATGGTTTCGGCCATGGGGTGGGCCTGCAAATCCACGAAGCGCCGACGACCTCCCCACGCGGCGACAAGATCATGCAGGACGGCATGATCGTCACCGCCGAACCGGGCATCTATCTGCCCGGCCGTTTTGGGGTGCGCATTGAAGATATGTTGTATCTGACCGGCGACTCCTGCCGCAACCTGACCGAAGCACCCAAAGAGTTGCTCATTCTGTAAGATGGAGAAATCCCCCTGGTTTCAGGGGGATTTTTTATATGCCAAACAGACGCTTGCCGTTTTCGGTCGTTTGGGCGATGACTTCCTCCAAGGGGATCTCTTTGATCTCGGCGATGGCTTCGGCCATGCGGTAGACATATAGTGAGGAAGTGAGCTTGCCGCGAGAGGGGGCCGGCGCCATATAGGG
>JAUMSA010000296.1 GCA_031293105.1 Butyricicoccus sp.
GGTAAATGCATTATACTAAAAATAAGCTGGATCATGGAGGCAGTATGTTTAAGGTAATCTTAGTCGCGTCCGGCAAGGGCGGGACCGGAAAAACGTCGCTGACGGCAAATGTTGCATCGGCTATGGCCGAACGCGGGCACCGGGTTCTGGTCATTGATGCAGACAGCGGGCTGCGGAACTTGGACATTGTATTGGGCCTTAGTGATTCGATTGTATTTAGCTTTGCAGATGTCGCGCAGGGCATAGCGCCGCTCGAACGGGCGGCCGTGCCTCATTCGATTTTCCCGAGCTTGTCCCTTTTGACAGCGCCGGGAAAGTTGCCGCCGCTCACACGAGAACAACTGGAACACCTCATGCAGCAGGCGGAGCAGCTTGGATTTGAATATGTACTTATCGACGGCCCGGCCGGTCTGGCACCTGAGATTCGATTGTTTGCCCAGGTGGCAACCCAGGGTCTTGTGGTGACCATGCCCGATCAGGCGAGCGTACGTGGCGCCGAGCGTGTGGCGCGTTTGTTGGAAAGCGAAAATATCATCCGCATACGTATGGTGGTCAATCGTGTCCGCCCCTCCCTAATCAAACATGGTGTGATGGGGAACATTGATGATACGATGGACTTGGTAGGTCTGCCCCTTTTGGGGATTGTTCCAGAAGATGAAGACGTAATTGCTTGCGGCAGTAGCGGCAAATGCCTCTTGCAGAAAAAACGAGGTGGGGCTGCAACCGCATTTCGCAACATTGCCCAGCGGCTCGATGGCATCCGGCTTCCCATCATGCGTATATAATATGAATTGCGATTCGAAAGGGGACGTACAACATGAATATCGCGCTTATTGCACACGACCGAAAAAAAGAACTGATGGTACAGTTCTGCATGGCGTACTGCGGAATTCTCGCAAAGCATAATCTGTGTGCAACCGGTACGACGGGTAAGTTCGTAGCCGAAGCGACTGGACTGAAAATAGAAAAATATCTGGCAGGTATGCAGGGTGGTGAAGAGCAGATTTCGGCCCGTGTGGCTTATAACGAAATCGATTTGGTGCTGTTCTTCCGCGACCCCATGTCCAACAGCGAATACGAACCGGATGTGCATGCGCTGGCACGGCTGTGCGACATGCATAACATCCCGATTGCCACCAACTCGGCAACCGCAGAAATGCTGATTCTTGGGTTGGATCGCGGCGATCTGGATTGGCGTAATATTGTCAATCCCAAATCCCACTAAGAAAAACGAAAGCTGCGACCTTGTGCCGCAGCTTTTCTATGCCCAAACGACCGCAAGCGCCGCTTGTTTTTTGATGCCGGGTATGGTATGATATTGTAGTTACAGTATGTGTTGACAGGCGTAGTTGGACAAACTACGGAACATTTTCACAATAAAGGGGCAACCAAGAATGGAAAAGATCAAACCCCGGACGCTGTCCGGCTTTATGGAACTGCTGCCGCAAAAACAGGCGCAGATGGAGCGCGTGATGCAGACACTGCGCGAAACGTATGCGCTGTACGGCTTTTATCCGCTGGATACACCAGTGCTCGAAGCATCCGAAGTGCTGCTGGCCAAGGGTGGCGGCGAAACCGAAAAGCAGATCTACCGCTTCCAGAAGGGCGACACCGATCTGGCAATGCGCTTTGATCTGACCGTCCCGCTAGCTAAGTATGTGGCGCTCAACTACGGGCAGCTCACGTTCCCGTTTCGCCGCTACCAGATCGGCAAGGTGTACCGTGGCGAGCGCGCGCAGCGCGGCCGCTTCCGTGAGTTCTATCAGGCGGACATCGACATCATCGGCGACAGCAAGCTGGACATCATCAACGAGGCCGAGATCCCGTCGATCATTTACAAGACCTTCTCCAAGCTGGGACTGAAGCGTTTCAAAATCCGCATCAATAACCGCAAGGTACTCAATGGTTTCTTTGCCTCCCTCGGCCTGACCGAACGCGCAGGCGATGTGATGCGCACCATCGATAAGCTGGAAAAGATCGGCGCTGATAAGGTGCGCGAGATTTTGGTGGAGGATTGCGGTGCGTCGGCCGAGCAGGCGGACGAAATCCTGAAGTTTATCACCATCGAAGGCGGTACCGCCGGTATTTTGGCCGCGCTGGAAGGCTATAAGGGCAAGAATGACACGCTCGATTTGGGCATCGAGGAGCTGACCACGGTGGCTACCTATATGGAAGCCTTCGGCGTTCCGGCCGACCATTTTGAGATCGACCTGACCATTGCACGTGGCTTGGACTATTATACCGGTACGGTATACGAAACCACCATGCTCGACCATCCGGAGATCGGTTCGATCTGCTCGGGCGGTCGCTATGATAACCTGGCCGAGTACTACACCGACAAGCAGCTTCCGGGCGTGGGCATCTCGATTGGTTTGACTCGTCTGTTCTTTTTCCTGGAAGATAAGGACTACTTGAACGAAAACCCGCCCGCATCGCCGGCGGATGTCATGATTCTGCCCATGACCGACGATGTCGGCCCGGCCATTGAACTGGCGACCCGTTTGCGCGACAACGGGGTACGGGTGCAGCTCCATTGTGAAAAGAAGAAGTTCAAGGCAAAGATCACCTATGCGGATAAGCTGCATGTGCCCTATGTCATCTTTATGGGCGAAGATGAGGTCAAAAACGGCGTAGTTGCGCTCAAGGAGCTGGCGACTGGCGAACAGACGAGCACTGGCTTTGACGAAGCGCTGGCGCGCATTCGTGCGGGCTTGGCTGAGCGCGCGAAGGGTACAGTCATCGTCGATCAGGCATAAGCATCCACGTGAAACGAGGAGGGCCCCATGAAAAACTTAGTTTTGGGTTGTACCGGTGTGCTTGCTAGCTTTCATGTGTTTGAATGGGGCTGGTATTTGAGGTATTTTGGGGACAACGAAACTTGCAGAGTTTTGGGAATGGTACTGCGGCTTGCAGCAATCGCACTGTTTTTATGCAGCCTGAATTTCGGTGTCCTTTCCGGTTTACGGGAGTTACAAGAAACTAATACAGATGAGGATTGATAAATTATGAATAATACATCCATTGCGGGAATGAAGCGCACCCATATGTGCGGCGATCTGCGCCTGGAGCATGCCGGGCAGGAAGTGACGGTCAACGGTTGGGTAGACCGCGTACGCGACAACGGCGGCGTACTGTTCCTGCTCGTGCGCGACCGTGCGGGCATCGTACAGTGCACCTTTGACAAGAGCGTCAACAAGGATTTGTTTGACATTGCCTTTACCTGCCGCACCGAATTTGTGGTTGCCATCCGCGGCAAGCTGGTTGCACGTGATGCAGCTGCGATCAACAAGAAGATGCCGACCGGCGAAGTCGAAATCATCGCTGAGGACATCCGCATCCTGACCCGGGCGGAAACTACGCCGTTCGAGATCGACGACAGCAAGGAAGTCGGCGACCCGGTGCGCCTGAAATACCGCTATCTGGACCTGCGTCGTCCGTCCATGCAGCGCAACATGATGCTGCGCCATCGTGTGACCCAGGTGGCCCGCAACTACTTCGACGAGCAGGGCTTTATTGAGATCGAAACCCCGATGCTGACCAAATCCACGCCCGAAGGCGCGCGCGACTATCTGGTGCCTTCCCGTGTACATCCGGGCAAATTCTATGCGCTGCCGCAGTCGCCGCAGCAGTATAAGCAGCTTCTCATGTTGGCCGGTATGGACCGTTATATCCAGATTACCCGTTGCTTCCGTGACGAGGACCTGCGCGCCGACCGTCAGCCCGAATTCACCCAGATCGACCTGGAAATGAGTTTTGTCGAGCAGGATGATGTCATTGCTGTCAACGAAGGGTTCCTCCAGCGCGTATTCAAGGAAGTGCTGGATGTGGATATCCAGCTTCCGTTGCCGCGTATGACCTGGCAGGATGCCATGGACAAGTACGGCTCGGACAAGCCGGACACACGTTTTGGCTTTGAGATCAAGGACATCTCGGACATTGCAGCAAATTGCTCGTTTAAGGTGTTCCACGATACGGTTGCAAACGGGGGTACCGTACGTCTGATTAACATCAATGGCTATGCCGATAAGTTCCCGCGCAAGGAGATCGATAAGCTGGGCGAGTTCGTCAAGACCTATCGCGCCAAGGGGCTGGCTTGGATGAAGTTGGCGGCGGATGGTTCCATGACCTCGTCGTTTGCCAAGTTCCTGTCCGAAGAGGAGATTGAGGCCATCAAGGAGCGCGCTGGCGCCAAGGAGAATGACGTTCTATTTGTGGTTGCAGACGCCGATTGGGAAACCGCTGCTGTCGCGCTGGGCGCCCTGCGCTGCGAACTGGCCAAGCGCCTGGGTTTGGCCAAGAAGGATGACTTCAAGCTGCTGTGGGTCACCGAATTCCCGCAGTTTGAGTACAGCGAGGAAGAAGACCGTCTGGTTGCCAAGCACCATCCGTTCACGGCGCCCATGGACGAGGACATCCCGCTGTTGGAAACCAATCCGAAGGCGGTGCGTGCCAAGGCGTATGACATTATCCTCAATGGCTGCGAGCTAGGCGGCGGTTCCATCCGTATCCACGACCCCGAGCTCCAGACCAAGATGTTCGAAGCTCTCGGCTTTACCGATGAAAAGGCAAACGAGCAGTTTGGCCATCTGATTACAGCGTTCAAATACGGTGCGCCCCCGCATGGCGGCCTGGCATACGGTCTGGATCGTCTGTGCATGCTGCTGGCAGGCTTGGACTCCATCCGCGATATGATCGCGTTCCCCAAGGTGCAGAACGCATCCGATCTGATGATGCAGTGTCCAGATGTGGTCGACGCCAAGCAACTTGATGAGCTGTCCATTGCTGTGACCCGTACAGAGGAAACCGAAGAATAAAACACCAATGCCCTCCTGGAACATGCTCTGGGAGGGCGTTTTGTAACATATTTGTAATGCAATTATTCATGGGCTGTTCATCATCTGTCTCTTATACA
>JAUMSA010000352.1 GCA_031293105.1 Butyricicoccus sp.
CGTGGTATACTGAAAGAAAAAACCTGTGGGGAGGGGATGGCGATGGCACGCCACGGCTTTATCCGTACCAAAGAAGAAATCAAATTCCTAATCTTATATGCGGCAGGCTATCTGCCGTTCCCGGTCGACTGGGAAACCATGGTCGATTTGTGTACCTGGTGCGACGAGGGATTCGGCTTTTTTGAGCTTAAAGAGGCATTCGACGAACTGCTGCAAACCGGCCACATGGCCGAGCCCGAACCCGACCGCTTCGTCATCACAGACAAGGGCCGGGAAACCATGGAACTGTTTGAGCGCAACCTCCCCTATTCGGTGCGCGAAGCGGCCCAGCAGTCGGCGCTGCGTGTGGTACAGCAGCTCCGGCGCAATGCCGCCATTTCCACCAAGGTGGAGGCGGTCGCCCCGCACGATTTGCTGGTCACCATGACCATGGAGGATGTGTTCTCCCTGCAAATGCACGTGGTCAACCAGGGGCAGGCCACCCTTTTGGAGCGCAATTTCCGCGCCCATGCCGAGCAGATCTATCAGGTGCTTTTAGGCGCGGTGACCGACGATTATTCTCAGCCTTCGTAAAAGAAAAAAGTCAGGACAAAGTCCTGACTTTTTTAGCTTTTGCCCATGGCCGGGCGGGTAACCGGCGCTGGCTGGCGCGGCTGCTTGGGTGCATGTTTCCAGCGCCCCATGTGGAAAAAGACCACGCTGAGCAGCGTACCGAACACCCAGCCAAACGGATAGGCCAGACAGATCGAATAAAAGCCCAGCGCCTGGGCACACGCATAGGAAAACACAACGCGCAGCGCCAGGTCGGCAAAGGTGGTGGCCATGAACTGCTTCATCGCGCCGCCGCCGCGCAGCACGCTGTCATAGCAGTTCTTGACCCCAATGAGCGTATAAAAAGGGGCAACGATGTGCAAAAAGCGGGCGCCCTGTTCAATGACCTCGGCCTGGTAGGTGCCGCTGACAAAGGCGCCGACCAGCTGCTCCCCACACAGGAAGAACAGCACATTGATGGCAACAATCAGCCCTTCGGCGATCCAGATCGAGCCGCGCACACCCTCCTGTACCCGGTCGATGCGGCCTGCGCCGATGTTCTGGGAGGCGTAGGAGGTCAGCGCCGTGGGCAGGGTGTTGATGAGCACACAGGCAAAGGTACTGATCTTGAGCGACGCCGAAAAGGCAGCCACGGTGACCGAACCCAGGTCGTTGATGATGCCCTGCACGAGGAAGATACCGACCGACACGAACGACTGCTGGCAGATGGAGGGGATAGCGATTCCGGCCATGATGGGCAGCAGGCCGCGGTCAAAGTGCTTGACCTTGCGCGCGGTCGGGATACGGTGTACCCGGTACAGCAGCGTGACGGTGGCCAGCACCGAGGAAACGCCCTGTGCGAGCAGGGTCGCCCAGGCCAGCGACAGTACGCTGTTCTTGATGTACACCACAAACAGCAAGTCGAGCACCACATTGAGCACCGACGAGAAGATCAGGAAATACAGCGGCGTGCGGCTATCGCCCAGAGCGTTGAACACTGCCGTTGCCGTGTTATACAGAAAGACAAATACCACGCCCGCCAGATAAACATACAGGTATTGCAGCGAGGAATGGAAAATCATCGTCGGGGTGCCGATCAGGCGCAGCAGCGGCTTCATGGTGGCAAAACCAAGGCCGGTCAGCACCAACGCGAGCACGGTCAGCGACAGAAAGGCGGTATAGACCGCGCTTTTGACGCCCTCCATATCCTTTTGCCCAAACCGCAGCGATACAATAACCGAGCAGCCGACCGATGCCCCGGTCGCAACCGCCAGAAACAATACCGTTGCCGGATAGGCCGCGCCGATAGCGGCCAGCGCATCCACCGAGATCATCTGCCCGGCAATGACCGAGTCGGCCACGTTGTACATCTGCTGAAAGATCATGCTGATAAGCATGGGCAGGGAAAAACGCAGCAGAATTTTGATCGGCTTTCCCACGGTCAAGTCGTTCATGTTGGGACGCATCCTTTCTGTTTTCGAATAACAAAAGCACTAATTTCTTTCTTGTTTTGACAACCTGTACCAGTATAGTCTGACCGGTTGCAAAAATCCATGGTAGTTTTAGGCAAAATTGTGTTTTTGTTGGGCATATTTCTTGTAAAACCTTGTGAGTCTTTTGCGTGTTCCCGCGCGTTCACCTGTTGTTATGTTATCTTGCACAAAAAATCGCGCGCTTTTTTGTGTTTAGTCGGTTTGGATAAAACAAACACTTTCCCACCTTTGAAAATTCTACATCTTTTTTGTCGCACTTTGTTGACTGACCAACTTTTTTGTCCTATAATATTCCCTGCATTTGTTGCATCGACAACTTTTAGTTAGAAAGAAGGTTTTGCATGCCTCGTCAGACAGTCACCATCCTCAAACACATTTCGGTCATCCAGCGCAACACCCAGCGGTATTTCGATTCCATGCTGGAACAGCGTGGAATCGGCAGCGGCCAGCAGTTCTTTCTGCTGCGCATCTTTGAAAATCCAGACATTACGATGTTTGACCTGTCCAAATCCGGCAGTTTTGACAAAGGCACGGTATCCAAAGCCGTGCAGAAACTGGCGGAAGAAGGCTATGTCAAAGTGACCGTTGACACCTCAGATAAACGGGTGCGCCATTTGCGTGTCACCGAATACGCCAAACCGGTAATCGAAGAAATCTATGCACTGCGCACCCAATGGGTCGATCAACTCATGACCGACCTGTCGCCCGAAGAGCGAGACACCCTCTTCCAAACCCTGCAAACCATAGCCGAATATTCCTGCGCCGGATTGCAGGAACTGTGTCAGCCAAAGGAGAAATCGCATGAAAACTGAAACACCCCTCGCAGAAAATCCCTTAGGCTATGAGCCCATCCCCCGTCTGCTGATTAATTTTTCCATTCCCGCAATCATTTCCTGCCTGGTCAACTCGATCTATAACATCGTCGACCAGATCTTCATCGGCCAGGGCGTAGGCTATCAAGGCAATGCGGCCACCACGGTCGCGTTCCCGCTCATGATTATCCTGACCGCCTTCGGCACCACAGTGGGTTCGGGCAGCAGTGCGCTGGCCGCCATCCGCCTGGGCGAAGGCAAAGACCGCGACGCCAAAAAGGCGCTCAATAACGCGTTCCAATTTATCATTGGATTGGGTCTGGTCGTCATGATTGTGGGCATCGTATTTTTGCGGCCCATCCTTTGGCTGTTTGGCGCCAAGGATGACGCCATCATGGGTTACTCGTACGACTATACCTTCATCATCTTAATCGGCACCCCGTTCAACCTGGTATCCATCGTGCTGTCCAACCTCGCGCGCACCGACGGCCATCCCCGGCTTTCCATGTACGGCATGCTGATCGGCGCGGGCCTCAACACCATCCTGGACCCCATCTACATTTTTGTGCTGCACTGGGGTGTGCGCGGCGCCGCGATTGCGACCATCACCTCGCAGATTATCTCGGCCCTGATTTTGACCCTCTATTTTGTCCGTCCAGCCCCCAACAAGCCGCAGCATATGCGCATCCAGAAAAAATATCGCAAAATGCGCTGGTCGATGGTCGGCCATATGATTATGCTCGGCATCTCGTCCGGTATCACCCAGTCGGTGGGCTGCATCATGCAGGTGGTTATGAACAATTCGCTGATGTATTACGGCAACCTGAGCCCCACAGGCGGCGACGTCGCTTTGAGCGCCATGGGGATTGTCATGAAAATCGCCATGATCATGGGCGCTTTCGGCATCGGTATCGGCATCGGCGCCCAGCCGATTTTGGGCTTCAACCGCGGCGCGGAAAAGTATGACCGCATTCGCAAGACCTATCTGCTGGCTGTGACCTTTGCGACCCTGCTCATCTTGGCCTGCTGGCTGGTGTGTCAGCTTTTCCCGGAATCGATTATCAGCATCTTCGGCAAGGAAAACGCCAACTTCACCGATTTTGCTGTCAAGTGCCTGCGCATCTACCTGTTCAGCATCTTCTGCGCCGGGTTCCAAATCGTATCCACCAACTACTTCCAGGCGACCGGCCAGCCGCTCAAGGCGTCCATCCTGTCATCGCTGCGTCAGCTTTTGCTGCTCATCCCGCTCATTATCATTCTGCCGCTGTTCTTTGGCCTCAATGGTATTTTGTATTCGGCGCCCATCGCCGACGTGCTCAGCGCGGTGATTGTTGCCATCTTTATCATTCCAGAAATGCGCAAGCTTTCCGCCCACATCAAACAACAGCATCAAGCACTTGCCCATTGATAAAACGACCCCGGTACATAAATGAACTGCACCCCATTTGTTAGATAGTA
>JAUMSA010000370.1 GCA_031293105.1 Butyricicoccus sp.
AGGGAGCTCCCCGCATGGCTTCGTTCATCGTCTCCTGCGAAATGGTTCCGCTGCGATAGAGGGCTTGCAGCGCGCGGTCCATCAAAATATTGCCGATTGCGCCGCTGGTCTGGATGGCGTTTTGAATCTGCGGAGTTTTGCCTTCTCGAATCAGATTGCGGATGGCGTCGTCGGTCTTCATCACCTCACAAGCCAGCACCCGGCCTTCCTGCTTGGCGCGTGGGAGCAGCTGCTGCGAGAGGACGGCTTTGAGCGTCATGGACAGCTGCAAACGGATTTGCTGCTGCCGCTCAGCAGGAAAGACGTCCACAATACGGTCAATGGAGTCCGCCGCAGAATTGGTGTGAACAGTGCCAAACACCAGATGACCGGTTTCGGCGGCGGTCAGCGCGGTCTGGATGGTGTCCAGGTCGCGCATCTCACCTACCAGAATGACGTCAGGGTCCTCGCGCAAGGCGGCGCGCAGACCGGCGGAAAAGCTCATCGTGTCCCGCCCGATCTCGCGCTGGTTAATCAGGCATTGATCGGGGGTATAGATATATTCCACCGGGTCCTCCAGGGTGAGGATGTGCAGGCGCTTGGTGTGATTGATGCGGTTGAGCAGCGCAGCCAGAGTTGTGGATTTGCCCGAACCGGTTTCCCCGGTGACGAGCACCAGACCTTGGCTGTAACCTGCGAATTCCTGCACCACCGCCGGCAGACCCAAGTCCTCTAGTTCGGGGATATGGTCACTGAGCAGGCGGATGGCCGCCGAATAGACCCCCTGCTGTCGGAACAGGTTGAGACGGCAGCGCACTCCGGAAAGGGTCAGCGCCAAATCGAGTTCGCCCGTGTTTTCGAGCTCGGAAAATTGTTCCCCGGCCAACTCCCGGGCAAAGGCGTCGCATTGCGCCTCGGTCAGAGGTATGCTGTCCAGATCGCGGATTTCTCCATCCACACGGTATTTCGGCGGCAGACCGCAGACCAGATGTAGGTCGGACGCCCGGTCAGCCTGGGCTTTTTCGATATAATCGGTGATGTTCATTCCACGTTCCTCCCTAAAATACGGATCACTTCATCTAGGGTCGTTACCCCGTCGCATACCAGCTGCGCACAGTTTTCCAAAATAGGGTGGAAGGTGGACTGTTGGACAGCTTCATTCAGTTCTTTCCGGTTCTGACGGTGAATAGCCCGGCGGATCGCCGGGGTCATGGTCAAGATTTCAAACACTGCCGTTCGGCCGCGATACCCGGTCTGGAAACAGTCCGGGCAGCCCTCGCCCCGATAGAAACGATGGTTGGAACCGGCTGGCAGCCCGAGCAGGGCCACTTCCTCTTCGGTCGGCGTATAGGCCTTGCGGCAGTTGGGGCAGATGCGTCGAACCAGGCGCTGGGAAATGATGCCCCGCACCGCGCCGGCGATCAGATATGGCTCAACACCGATGTCCATCAGACGGTCGATGGACGAAAGCGCATCGTTGGTGTGAATGGTGGTGAGAACCAGATGGCCGGTCATGGCCGAACGCATCGCGATTTCGGCCGTTTCACCGTCGCGGATTTCGCCCACGGCAATGATATCCGGGTCTTGCCGGAGCACCGCCCGCAGGGCGTTGGCAAAGGTCAAATCCGTCCGGTCATTGATCTGCACTTGACAGACCCCGTCGATGTGATATTCCACCGGGTCTTCGAGCGAAATGAGGTTGACTTCTTCGTTCTTTTTATGGTCGATCATGGTATACAGCGTCGAGGTTTTGCCCGAACCGGTGGGACCGACCACCATCAGCACGCCTTCGGTGCTGCTGTCGAGTAGTTCCAGGAATTTTCGTTTGTTTTCGCCGTGCAGGCCGATGCCATCCACCGTAACCAGGTTGGCATCCTTGCGCAGCAGACGAATGACAATCTTTTCCCCGTGGATGGTGGGCAGCGTGGAAACACGCAAATCCAAATTTTCTTGCTGCACGGTTACATTGATGCGACCGTCCTGGGGTAAATTCTTCTGCGCAATATCCATCTGCGCCATGATCTTGATGCGGGAGATGACGGACATTTGCAGCTCACGCGGCACGGTGATGATGTTGCGCAGAACGCCGTCAATGCGCATGCGGATGGACAGCTTGGAGCCCATGGGTTCCAGATGAATATCGCTGGCGTTTTCGGTATAGGCGCGCTGGATGATCGAGTTGACCAACCGAATAGTCGGGGCAGCGGTTTCGTCTCCCTCATCCGCCGCCAACTGGAGCTCATCGCCGATGTGGATTGCGGCTCCGTATTGGCTTGTGTCCAAATCCCGGCGCATATCTTCGATGGCCTTCATCGTGCCCTGATTGCTGTACAGGTTTTGCAGCGCGCGCTCCAGCGCAGCCTCGGTGGAGATCAACGGGATGACCTGCCGACGGGTGGCGGCGCTGACTTCTTCGATGGCGGCAAAGTTCAGCGGGTCGGACATCCCCAAGTAAAGCTCGGTTCGTGTCGCGCGTACCGGTACGACATGATGCTTTTTGGCAATGCTTTTCGGTAGCAGCTGCGCCATATCGGATGCGATGGGATAGGCATTCAAGTCGATGAATTCCAGACCAAGCTGGGTCATCAGGGCCTCAATTACCTGGTTTTCGGTGATGATATGGTTATCGCGCAGCACATCGCCCAAGCGCTTACCGTTTTTCTTTTGAATCGTCAGGGCTTCTTCGAGCTGCTGTTGTGTAATGGTTCCATTGCCCACCAGCAGATCGCCCAGTCTGGTATATTTCATTTAAGTCCTCCTTAAGCGGTTGCGTTCAGGCAGCGGACGGAAAATTCGGTTTGATTGGAAACGCCATGTGTCCCCTTAATTTCCAGTTTGACGGTAAACAAGCCGTCCAGATAGGTCACATTCCAGGACTGTATCCGGTACGCCCCGTTGCCGTACGCGCCGGTGGACAGCATCAGACGTTCATTGGCTTCCAACTGTCCCGAGGCATTGAGCGCAAGCGTAATATTGCGGCCGTAATTGGCGCTGGTGTAACGGGTCAGGTTTCCCGATGCGTCTACCTCCACATCGCGGGCGTAGCGCAATTCATTGGAAAGCAGATCGGTCAAGGTAGATAGTAGCAGCTGGCTTTCCGCTTCGCCGGTCATTTCATAATAGCTTTTTTGTGCCATCAGCAAACCGGTGTTCAAAATCAGGGTCAAAAGCGCCAGCACTGCGACCGCAGCTAGCATTTCCACCATGGTTAGACCCTGCCGGTTTTTCAGTTTGCGGATGATGCGCTTCATGGCGTATCACCGTCCGCATCTGCGTTCCGCGCGTAGGCATACAGGCCTTCATCGCCGTATACCTGAACGTCCAGAGTCACCGTGGTGCCGCCCTCGGTGACTCGCACCGTTGGAGAAGAACTGACACCGTCAGTAGTTGGGTTTTCTCGGTTTTCCGCAGCCGTCAGGGTTTGATAGAAATACGCATCCGACTGGTCGGCTTGACGCCCCAGCTGAAAGGAGGCGGTTACACTGCCGATGAGCAGCGCCACAGAGAGGGTAGCAACCAGAATGGCAGCCAGTGTCTCAACCAGCGTTTCGCCCCGGTTACTTGCCAATTTGGCTTTGCATTGCTTCATGGTTCCTCCTCCTCTCCACCCGTGGTAATCCAGCCGATTTTCCAGGTCATCGGAGCTGTCTTTTGCACAGTGCCACCTGTATTTGTCAGTGATGTCGGTAGAGTGGGTTTGCTGCTTGTAGGTGTCAGTTCGGCCTCGATGGTGTAATCATCCAGTGTAGCAGTCAGCTCCATGGCGTAGGACTCTTCTACCACGTGCAAGGTGATATCAACATTGCGCTCATCCAGCGCCGTGTCCGTCTGCGGCCGAATGGTTAGGTTGTGATTCCAAATGACGGTTTGGGTTTTGGTTTCCAAAGTGTTCAAGCCCTTATCTTGCAGTTTTTGCGTGATTTCTTTAGAAAAAATGGCGTCAAAGTTGGCAAGCAGTATGGAACTTAGTTCGCTGGAGTAGATGCCGTATTCCTGAACGAAATGATACGAAACAGATGTTTCACCGGTCTCAGAATTCGTATATTCCTCTTCCCAATACTGGTATTGTCCCGTGTATTGGGCTGCGTTTAGCTCGTCACACAGTAAGCTGACCGCCGAGGAAAGCGCCAGATAGGTCTGGTGTTCCGCTAGATTGCTGCGGTGTTTGCCCGCATTGGACGCTGCCGCCATCAGGATGGATGCCCCCACCATGGAGCAGATCAGCAGCAACAGCAGCGCCAGCAGGAGGGAGGCGCCCCGTTGGCTTTGCAGCTTGCGTTGGAGCATGCGCCTCATGGCTGGTCACCTCCTGTCTGCTGTATCTGCACCACGAGGGTCTGCCATGTGGTATGGGTGCTGCCCGCGTAGTCAAACTGGAACTGTACCCAGGTGAAGACCGGGTAATTCATCTGCGGATAAGCGGTAATGGATAGGGTAGCTGGAATTTCATTTCCGTCCGCATCCTTGGCCCATTCGACCCAGATCAAATCCTTTTGGCTGTCATCGACCGCAAAATCGACGAGACGCAGTCCGGCCACAGTCTGTTCTACACCATCAAGTTTGATGACAAACCCGCTGCCTTTGGCCGTATAGTTGACGGTTTTCTCGATCTGTGCGTCGGAGTCAAAGGAGAAGATGAGCGGCGCAATCTTGATTTCCGGCTGCACCACCTGAAAACTCAGCGCACTGGTGGCATGGTAGGTATTTTCCAAATAGGTAAAGTCATAGCCTACCGTCATTTGGGTGGAGCCGGTCGCTGCGCGGCTGGTGGCAGTCAGAAGCAACCCATCCGATTGCGTAATGGACGCACTGGAGAAATAATAGGGGTCGAACTCAACCGTGAAGTTCGACAGGTCAATATTGTCTTGCAGCGCAGTCAATGGGGTTCCGTTGCGGTCACGCAGTTCCAGATTGGTAGACAGGGTTTCTTCGGTAAAGGTCTGAACCGGGGAGACTGCGCTGGTTACCATGTGCAGTTCAGCGGTTACGTTGACCGCGATCGTCAGGGAATAGGTCCTTCCGTCGACGGTATAGCGAACCGTGACCACTGTGCTGCCCACGGCCTTTGCGGTGATGGTCAACGTGCCGCGGTCTACTACAACACCCGCTACGTCGGACACCGAACTCTCAGCACTCCATGTGCCGTTTTGGGCTACGCCTTCGGACAGGCTCAGCTGTTCGACCTTCACCGCACCTTGGGCAGTAGTGTCATAGTCGGCAAACAAATCCAGGTTCACCGGCAAGGCGCCATCCGGGCGGACAATGCCCTCCAGCGGCCAGTCGCCATAGTGGACGTTGGCCACGCCGCCCTCGGCCACGTCGCTCGACTGGGTCAAAATCGTCGGGAATGGATAATCCCGGCCCAGCAAACTGGAGTCGTTGCCGAAACTATACCGGCCGTTGAGGGAATCGCCATTCGCAGTCTCGGTGGTGACAGTGGAAAATTGAGAAGCGGTATCCGTGATTTTGCTGTTGAGTTTATGCAGTAAGCCATTGTCGCTTTGGGTATCCGCCATCTCGCTGTAGGTCATAGCGGTCACAGAATCCAGATCGTTACGTTTCGTCTGCATCTCCCATTGGCTGTTATTCTTCAGCACCACGGATCCCAGATAATAGTTGTTGCTATAACTGGTTGAACCGTGGTCCCAGCTATTGTCGTTTGTGCCTTGTGGGTTTAGTTCACCACTGCCGCCTATCGCGTAAAGACCTTTTATACTCCTGTTGATGCTGGCATCCGGTAATTCTGTATAAGTATAACAGTTGGCCAGAGAATTATTGAGCAAAGGTTTACCACCTGCTTTTTCCGCTCTATCGCCTACGGTATACTGCGTATTTCCGCCCACTTGCAGGGGCTTCATGTAAATACCGCCTACAATGCCGCCAACATAGATGCCATTGGGCGTGAAAGTGTCGGAGGTAATCTGGATACTGCCGCCGGTATAGCAGCTGTTGAGGCTGCCCTGACAGCTGCCCACCAAACCGCCGATGCGGACATTATCCTGATTGTCGGAGTCAATGTCCAGCTTTGTCACGGCGGTGCAGCCCACCAGATTCATATCGCAGATGCCAATCAGGCCGCCCACGCCAGTGCCGCCCCAGCCATCTTTATAAACATTGGATCGATGCTTATCTCGAATGGTATAACCCGAAACCGTGCAATTGACCACTGAGCTGCCGGTGGAGGAACCCGCAAGACCCGCCAAACCGCCGACAACATACCACTGGCTGGTTCCGCTGTTGTTGCCGGTCACCGTGGCCGTTCCATCTGTAGAATAAAGAACGATGTTTTTCAGCGTGCCGTTGTACACTGCGCCGAATAGCCCCACACAAGAGGTGGCATCAATGCTGTCCTGAGAATGAGGTGCGATGCTCACATCGGCAATCATATAGTCGTTGCCGTCGTAGGTGCCGCCGAACCAGCCGAAGAGATCGCCGCCTTCACTTTCTGTATAGTCCGGGTCATAAACCCCGGCAATAGGTGTATAGGTTTTGTGAATTTCCCCTTCCAAATCGTGGGTCTGCTCCCAGAAGAATGACCGCAAAGTCCATGAGCTGTTTTTACCATAGCACAAATAGGGGAATCTACTCTTGTTCTCGGTATCCATCCGCCGCATAGTATTTTTAGCATTATCATTCCAGTTGATAAATTGCAGCTGGTCAATGGAGCGCACCTGATAGGGGTTCTTTTCTGTGCCTGGTAGTGAGATCGGGACGTTCTCCGATGAAGTCCCACCGCTTTGATAGGCCATAGAATCGGCAAAGAAGGGGTTGAGACGAATGGAAAAAGTCCCATTTAGTGTCCAAGTGCCGTAAGGCGGCTGACCACTGTTTCCAGCAGCAGAGGTATACAGCCCCTGATTGTCCGCTGCCGTTCCCCAATCCGCTGCCGTTCCCCAAGTGTTATAGCAGTGGAAGGTATACTGTCTATTCATCAGATCGGAGAGGGCGGTGTTAGCAGCCGGGTTTTCTGCCTCAGGTTGGAAGTTGAAATCACCATCTTTTTGGAATCCAATGCCGCTGCTCACCAGGCTGGGCGCCTGGACGCCGTTTGCATAGAAGTAGCCATACCCATACTCGCTCACCACGCCGCCGTCGCCATGTACGGTGGACAGGGTAGAACTCTTGTAGACCGCACCGGCTTCGTCGGTTGAAATGACGCTGAAATGATACGAGTCCGCAGTGCCGATGGTCAGCTTTTCCCAGTAGTAGACGCCCATCTGCCCCAGTGGCATTTGGTCAGGCCATTGGCCGTAATGTACGACGATATCGTTTCCGTTGGTCACCATACCGGGGTAGGGATATGCTTGTGCAGCGTCGACTGCATCGACGGTGCGGGACATATCAAGGACCATAACCGCGTTGCTTGTTTCCTTCCCGGTGAGCTGTGCCCAGGTGACCGGCGTCGCAGTCGGGTCGTCATACTGTGCCGTATAATTCTCGCCGCGGTAGGTGAAATTGCCCGCGTTGAGATAAACGCAGTCAATAGAACCGTCCGAACAGAAACCATATCGGCTTGCCTCGCCCGACACAGTCAGGAAGGCGGCAGCATAGCTGCGGCGAAGGGTCGCTTCGTTTTGGCCGGCAAAACCGCAAGCATATACGGTGCCGTGACGGGCACGGGACGCGGAAACTTTACCTACTGCATAGCATTGGTCAATGGTACCGCTTGCGGCATTTCGGCCGACAAAGCCACCCACATAGGTATTGGAGTATGATGCATTGGCCTCAATATCCGCAGCTTCGGCCGAGCAGGTGCGAATCGTGCCATGGTTTAGTCCTACCAGACCGCCCAGATACATGGTACTGTAATTAAAACCATTGGCTTGCAGCCGTACGCCAGATACCGCACAATTCTCCATGGTGCCGCCGTTGTATCCCGCCAGACCGCCGGTATATAGAATGGCTGAGTCACTGCCGGATTGGGTGACCGACACGGTTTCGGTCATGTAGTACACAACGTCTCGCAACACACCGGTTGTATAGCCGAACAATCCGACATAAGAATACTTACTGTCCTCCTCATTCTGCACAGCAAGGCGTACCTCTTGGATGGTATGATGATTGCCATAGTAACTGCAGCGGAAGGGAAGGTTTGCATCCAGACCGATGGGAGCTTGATGCCAATTCGCTTCAAACAGGTTATATCCTGTGTAAGTAGAATAATTCAAATCCAACTGCTGCAAGAAACGGTATTGGTGACTGCTGGCGTAATATGTAGAGAAGCGGCTGAGCATGTACAGATGCCGTGGCGAGCGGATCTCCACCTGCCGTTCCTTAGCCAATTGATTGAGGTCCAGCCCTTCTTCATAGGGCAGGATGGCGTTGGCAAAGTGGGGATTGTAGTAATAACTCCGCACGGTATGGTTGCCCATGTCCTCCACAGTAATTTGTTGATACAAATGCGTTGCAGCGTAATCGGTGTTGACCACCTGTTCCGGCAGGGGAAGCAGATAATAGATGCTGATTTCACCGGTCGTATCGGTAATACCGGGAATCTCATAGTATGAGCTTGCCGCCCCATATTCAAATGTCTCTGTCTTATTCTCCTGACTGGTGCGATAGGTTACATCCAATTTGGGGCCGATGCCGGAAGTGAATGCCGTGCCACGATACGCCACTGCATATCCATCCTCGACGACCAGCTGATTGTCCGACAGATGGCTGACGTCGCCGCCGCTGAAACCATAGCTTCCGTCGGTGTATTTCTCATAATATACCAGACTGCCGTTCTGGAACTGCGCGCCCCAGTCGCCCCATTGCTCCAAATTCGCCAATCCCGGATAGATGAAGGTCGTCAGCGAAAGGGTAGTCTGCAAATTGTACGGGTGGGACTGCGCCGTACCTTTGGCGACAAACGTCCCGTCACCAAAAAGGGTATCCCATTGTGCAGAGTCGATCAAGTCGGTATACGGCTTAGCATATTGGTTATATTGCTGGTCAAATCCAAACCGGTCGGAATCCAGATAATATGTATTGTGATACGTCCCGTTCTGGCAGAGGGGATAATTTTTCACAGTATTTCCCACGGTGAACAGCATGGCGCTGTAAGAGCGGTTTACATCGGCGCGGCCCACGCCCAGACATAGCCCAGCGGCCTGCGCTCCGGCGGTAGTGCCGCTGTCGATAAACCCGACCGCGTAACAGGCCGAAAGCGTAACATCAGTTGTATTACCGATCAGCCCCGCAGCTTGATGGCCTTTTAGGTAGGAAGCAGCATAGGAGCCCTGAACGGTCAGCGTGGAGCCCTGCCCCACAAGACCGCCCACGGGGCCTGCACCCGACACCAGCGTGGAAGCCGAGCAGTTCGTGATGTTGGAATTTGTCAGCATCCCCACAAGACCGCCGGTGACACCTTGGCCCGTGATCTGATATTGGAACCCTTTGGCGCTATCACCGAGCACCTCTCGCAGGTTAGTGGTCTGCTCGGAACGGTTTTCCCAATAAACCTGGCAGCCGTCCAGCGTGAGATACGACCCGTTCCCGACCAAGGCGCCGGTTGCTCCGCTGCCGCCATTCGTGACCGTTGTATTCACGAGACGGATATCCTTTAGCGTTTTTGAGCTATCTACTGTGCCCGAAAACGTGCCGAACAGGCCGGAAGGCGCAGTCCCGTCGGTAGCAATGTGTAGATCATAGATCGAGAAGGTATCTCCGTCATAAGACTTCAATTGTTCATTTTCAATGGGTTGGAATGAATACCCTTCTTCTTCCGGGATATCGTTTAGCTGAACGGCAGCCGTCTTGTCGGCCACATCGGAAAATTCCGCATCCAGGTTTTGCAGATGCCGTAGGCAGGCGATGTAGGCCGTATCCTCGCCGCTGTCTTTGGCAAAGAGACTGTTGTCCGTGGCGGTTTTGCGGGCGCCGTTGACCTTCAACTCACCGGTATAGGAGACTTCGGCACTGAGCGTAAAGTCATCGCCATAGGTCAGGTTAAGGGCCGAAAAAAGATTTTGAAATTGCTTTCCCTCCGTCAAAGAGTCCAGCGTCCACGTATATCGATAGCCCAGATAAGCAATGCTGTCATCCGTTTCTTTATTAGCATCATTTTGCTGTAAGGTGATCTTCTGTTCCTGATACTGCAGGGTCACTTCCAGGTTTACATGACCGTCTTCGCCGCCCATCGCCAGGGTGCGGGGAATCCAATAGGTCACCTCGGCCCGCAGGGTATTTTCATTATAAATATTGATAACCGGTGTGCGCAGGGACAACGTAGTGCCGCTTTCGGCCGCTTCTCCACCGTAATAGCCGATCATAGGGTCGCTGTTTCGGCGTTCCTTGGCAGGGGCGGCGCGCCAAGTTTCGTAGAAAGCAGGAAAATCACCATGGACCGGCAGATCGCCGTCATCGGTGAAAAACACATCGGCCACACTGCCGCTTTCCGGCTCGTAAACAATATAGAAATCCCCATCCCATAACGACGGGTCAATGGTTTCCTGTGGGAGTAGTTTATGGATGTTTGTGTCGTCCGAATGGATATAGTAGACGGTCATCTGCGTGGTTTCGGTCGAGTCGGGAATGACATCGATGTGGTCCATTCGGTTACTGTCATCCGCGTGAATCACATAGGATTTCAGTTGTTGGTTACCGCTGAGTAAAATCGCGCGATTTTGGGCAGACAGAAAAATCTCTTTGGCGGCGTTGTCCAGTTCGGTCAGCTGCAGCTGCCGCATATAGGTGACAATGCCAACCACCGATACCGACAGAAGGGTAATGGAAATCGCAATAACCAGCAGCAGTTCCGGGACTGTAAAGCCACCTTGCCTGTGTTTTTTACAACATCGCATACGATTCCCCCCTATATGCAATCACATACCGAATCATAGCGCGTTTTTCCCATTATATTTGTTGGACGTTGTGATGAATCGGATTTTGGATTCCAGAATGTTTCTGTTCACTGACCAATTGATACAGGTCACGAACTTCCATGGGCCGATAGTAATAATATCCCTGAATCATATCGCACCCGGTATTGCGGATGATTTCATTTTGATCGGCATGCTCGACGCCTTCCATACAGACCGTTTTGCCAAACTGGTGACAGGCAAAAACAATGCTTCGAATGAAATTCATCTTGGCCTCCGATTCGGTGACCTCGCTCACCAGGGAGCGATCCAGTTTAATAATGCTGGATGGATATTGCAGCAACATGCGCAGCGAGGAGTATCCGCTTCCAAAATCGTCGAGTGCAATATAAATCCCCATTTTTTGGCACTCTTCGGCAAAGTAGTCCAGTTGTTCCGGTTGCTCATCCAGCGAACTTTCGGTGAGTTCAGCGACCAGACTGGAACCATGCAGGCGGTATTTATCCAGAGTTTCTTTCATGAACGGCAAAAGCAGCGGGTCCGATAACTGATGCAGGCTGACGTTAAACGTCAAATAAAAAGTAGGTCTATACGCATGCAGACGAGCGCAGGTACATACCGCCTGTTCAAAGACCCAGCGGCCAACCGTTTGGATTAAGCCGTCCTTTTCCAAAAGGGGAATAAATAGCGCGGGTGAGATATCTTTTCCTTCAAAAGTCCATCGCAGCAGTACCTCACCGCCAATCGCCGCGCCATCGGCAGCGGATACAACCGGTTGAATGACAATGCGAAAATGCACCATATTATTTTCGACATCTTGTCTTAATGCCAATACCATGTTGGACATTTGCTTAATGCGCTGGATATTTTGCGTTGAGTAATCCACATAAGCAAGTTTTGGTTCTTGTCTGGCCACCCGGATTAAGGAAACCAGATTTTCTACAAGATCCTCAGGCCCCATATTTTCATTCGGATATTCGATGATTCCAAAGGAGCATGGCTTTTTTACCAGAACCTCCATGCTGGAATAACAGGCTTTTACAATCGACTGGATCTGCTCTACCAGACTATTGGGCCCCTCATCCGCACACGCGGGATGCACAATTGCTATGCAGCGCACCCCTTCCAGGCGATAAAAGGACATTTTCCAAGAAAGGTTTTCCATAAGGGCGTTGGAAATCTTTTTCAAGAGTCGATCGCCATACTCTCGGCCGCTTGTGCTGTTGACTGCGGTCATACCGTTGAAGCCGAAACCGATGACCCATGTTTTTTCACCGGTGGTTTTTAGT
>JAUMSA010000376.1 GCA_031293105.1 Butyricicoccus sp.
AGGACAACGAAATCTCCTCATAGCCGGAATTTTCAAGAACTGCCTGCGCCTGCCGCAAGATGGTCTCCTTGGATTTGCGCCGCAGCGGACGATAGGTATGCCCTGCCTGGCAGAAGCGGCAGCCACGTGGACAACCGCGGAACAGTTCAACCATGGCGCGGTCAAACACAATTTCAGTCGACGGTACCACGAACGATTCTGGATAGTACATGGAATCCAAATCTTTTACGATTCGTTTCTGCACCATTTGGGGTGCACCATGCTTTGGAGTAACCGATTGCACGGTTCCATCGGCATGATATTGCACCTCATATAGAGACGGCACATACATACCAGGAATTTGAGCCGCTTCAATCAGAAAGGCCTCTTTACTCAGGCCGCGCGAGCGGGCCGAACGGTATAGAGATACTAGATCGAGCATGATCTCTTCCCCATCCCCGATCATAAACAAATCAATAAAATCACAAAGCGGTTCGGGATTGTATGCACACGGGCCACCGGCAACCACAAGATTTTTTAGTCCCGTACGGTCCTTTGCCAGAACCGGCACATGACCTAAATCCAGCATGTTTAGAATATTGGAAAAGGACAACTCATATTGCAACGTAAAGCCGATGATATCGAAGTCCGATAACGGGTCACCGCTTTCCAGTCCATACAGGGCAATCCCAGCCTGCCGCATTTCCTGTTCCATATCGACCCAGGGAGCACAGACCCGTTCACAC
The DNA here is from genome assembly GCA_031293105.1 of Butyricicoccus sp. Taxonomy (GTDB): domain Bacteria; phylum Bacillota; class Clostridia; order Oscillospirales; family Butyricicoccaceae; genus Butyricicoccus_B. The sequence continues at coordinate 726 of JAUMSA010000376.1, forward strand.
CAAACCCCGTCTTGGCTGTTGAGCAAACCATATAAAATTCGAGAGCCCAAATGGCTCATACCAACTTCATACACATCCGGGAAGCAAAAGGCGAATCGCAAATCTACCTCGTCTTTATTCTTGGAAACCGATCCCCATTCCCCACCGACATAGCGCGCAGGCTTTTGTACACGGGGCAGAATCCGTTCCAGCTTGGAATCAAGCATATTTTTCCTCCTATGGACGATCGTGTCGTCCGAAACTACATTCATCGTATTCTTTCACGATTATACCACATTTCTGTCAAAATGACACGGAAATTTTCCCGCATAAGACCCTAGGCTTTTTATGAAAGGCGACAAAAAAATGGCCTGGCCCTTTGAAAAAGGCCAAGCCATTTTTTAGAGGATGAAAAAGATAATATTATTTGCGGCGTTTTTGGGTCTGTGTATCGAACCAAACCGCTGCAACCAAGATAACGCCCTTTACCATGAACTGCCAGTATGCATCCAAGTTCATCATCGACATGCCATTATCAATCGACATCATGATAACCGCACCCAAGATTGCGCCGGATACCTTACCGATACCACCAGTCATGGATGTACCGCCGATAACCGCCGAAGCAATTGCATCAAGTTCGTAGTTGCCGTTTGCGGCCTGCGATGTACCACCATTCAGACGAGCTGTATAGATAACCGCTGCAACTGCACACAGCAAACCATTAAGGCAATAAACCAGAGTCAGGTTTTTCTTAACATTGATACCTGCATAACGGGCTGCGGCAATGTTGCCGCCGATTGCATAGACACTACGACCAAAGGTTGTCTTCTGGGAAATGAAGGTGAAAATTACAACAACCAGCATCATAACCAATACCGGAATCGGAATACCACGGAAGTCATTCAGAATCCAAACTGCTGCTGCAATAATCACCGACATAACCGCCCAGCGCACGACCATTTCAGTCATCGATTCGGTCAGGCTGCCATATCTTTTTTTCGCGCGGCGCTTGCCAAGCTCATTTGCAAGGAGGGCCAAAATGGCGATCAATGCCAAAATCCAACCTGCAAACGGAAGAACATATTGCGTACCCCAGAACTTATAAGATTCTTGGAACGGCGCAATCGTCTGGCCACCTGTTACCGCCAGCATACCGCCGCGGAAAATGAGCTGCGCACCCAAAGTAACGATAAACGGAGCGATACCGGTGTAGGCAATCAAGGCGCCTTCGACTGTGCCGATAATCAGACCAATAATCAAACCGATTGCAATAGTAACCGGAGTGGACAAGCCCCACCATACCTGGCAAACTGCCATCATACAGCCGATAAAGCCCATCGTCATACCAGCTGCAAGGTCAATACCACCGGTGACAATAACGAGCGTCATGCCGACACCCATAATACCGGTAAATGCTGCCTGACGAAGCAAGTTGGACAAGTTACGTGTAGTCAAAAAGTTGCCGCCAGTTGCCGCCGTAAACGCAACCCAAAGCACAACCAATACGAGCACCATGGTCAGGGCGCGTATGTCAAGTTTCTTACTGAATTTTCTTTTTTCTGTTGCCATGGTTTAACCCCTCCCTACTGCTGCGCGCATCAAGATTTCCTGCGTCGCATCCTGGACATCAAATTCGCCGGTAATCTCGCCGTTCGCTACGGTGAGGATACGGTCACTCATACCCAGAATCTCTTCCATTTCGGAGGAAATCATGATAATTACAACACCTTTTTCGACCAATTCATTCATGATCTTGTAAATTTCATATTTGGCACCGACATCAATACCACGTGTCGGTTCATCCAAAACCATGACCTTCGGTTCACTCATCAATGCTTTTGCCAAAACAACTTTTTGCTGGTTACCACCAGAAAGTGTATTAACTGCTACATCAATGCTCGGTGTTTTTGTGCGAATTTCTTGTACATACTTTGTAGTATAGGCAACTTCCGCATCTTCATTTAAAATACCGAATTTCGATACCTTATCCAAAGAAGATAGCGTTGTATTTTCCTTGATACTCATGATCAAATTCAGGCCCAATTTTTTACGGTCTTCGGTAACAATAAAGTAGCCAGCCTTCAACGCATCCTGTGGATTTTTGATATCGACCTTTTTGCCGTCAATATAGACCTCACCCGTACCCTTGGTACGATATGCGCCGTAAACCGCCGTAAACAATTCGGTGTGGCCAGCACCCATCAGGCCGCTGATTCCGAGAATTTCC
>JAUMSA010000003.1 GCA_031293105.1 Butyricicoccus sp.
ATGCTATACTATAAAAAACTGTTTGGTTATTTGACCAATGCCCATGCAAAGGAAGGTGGCCGGCCATGAATCAGATTTTATACCACGGGACAGTGATGACGAACGACCCAGCACAAGATATGCTGGAAAACGGCGCCGTCGTCTGGGAAGACGGAACAATTTTAGAGGTTGGATTATCGAATGCGATGCTGCAAAAATATCCGGATGCCAAACGGTGCGACGCGCGGGGCGGCATCATCTTTCCAGCGTTTATTAATGCCCATCATCATATTTATTCGGCATTTGCGCGCGGATTGTCGATTCCCGGCAACCAGCCCACCAACTTTTTGGAAGTCCTAGAGGGCACTTGGTGGAATATTGACCGTCATTTGACCCGTCGCATGACACGGTATTCGGCCTATATGACCTTGCTGGAATGCATCCGTTCGGGTGTGACAACCGTGTTCGATCATCACGCTTCGTTTGCTGAAATTCCAGGCAGTTTGTCCGAAATCGCGCAGGCAGCGCAGGAACTCGGCGTTCGAGCCTGCTTGTGCTATGAAATTTCCGACCGCGATGGGCCGGAAAAAGCCCGGCAATCGGTGCAGGAAAATGTCGATTTTGCACGTGTCTGCCAAGCGGACACGACTGGTATGCTGGCCGCTTTGTGTGGCATGCATGCCTCATTTACCATTTCCGAGCAGACCATGGAGTTGGCACGTCAGCAAACCGAAAGCGGTTTCCATATTCATGTGTGCGAGGGAGCCTATGACCGTGACCACTGCCGGGAGACCTACCACGAAACGGTGGTGGAACGGCTGGAGAGGCATGGCATTCTGGGGCCGCAGACAATTTGCGGACATTGCGTTTATCTGACTGATTCCGACCGGGAAACCTTGGCTCGTACTGGGACGGCTGTGGTGCACAATCCGCAGTCCAATATGGGCAACGCGGTCGGCACGACGGATGTGCTGCGCTTGTTCCAGGCCGGTGTGCTGGTCGGCTTAGGAACCGATGGTTTTACGAGCGATATGATCGAGTCCATGAAGCACGCGAATGTACTGATGAAACACGAAAACCATCATCCGTCAGTAGGTTGGAATGAAACTTTTGTCATGGCGTTGCAAAACAATGCGACGCTGGCGGCCCGGCATTTTGACGGTACATTTGGTGTTTTGCAGGTAGGTGCCCATGCAGATATTATTGTTTCTGATTATCAACCATTCACGCCTCTGCGGGCGGATAATTTCCAAGGGCATTTGCTGTTTGGTATGAATGGTCGTAACATTACCACAACGATATGCAACGGACGAATTTTGATGGAAAATCGGGAAGTCCGCTGCGTCGATGAAGAAAAACTGCGATATGAATGTCAACGAGAAGCCGGAGCCTTGTGGCAGGTTTTGTGTGGAGGTGACCGCAATGAGTGATACTATGCGTGGCGTGGCCTTTCCGGAATTACTGAAATGCGCGTTAGCTGAATACCGAAAAAGTCAGAGCTTTTATCATGTGCCGGTACGAAAGGTTGCAAGGGAGGACTCCATGCAGTTTGCCGGCCGACCACTTTCTCTGCCAGTCGGTCCGGCGGCTGGTCCTCATACCCAACTGGCACAAAATTTAATTGCCGGATTCGCCGCTGGGGCGCGTGTCTTTGAACTGAAAACCGTCCAAATTTTAGAGGGTGAGGCACTGGAGATTCAAAAGCCCTGCATCTATGTCGATGATGAAGCCTATAACATCGAGTGGTCGACCGAACTAACCGTTCAAGAAGCTGCTGAGGAGTATATCAAAGGCTATCTGGCGTTGCTGTTGTTGGCCAAAGAGTGCGGGCTGGATGGCGATTTTCAGTTCCATATCAGCGTAGGCTATGATTTAGCGGGCATCCAGAGTCCCAAGATCGATTGGTTTTTAAATACTATGCAGGATGCGTCCAGCAGCCCGTTTTGGCAAACATGCTTGCAGCAAGCAGAGGCGTGCTTGCCACTGTTTGAACGAGTGGATGCGGCATTTCTGCATTCCATCAATCCCCATGTCTCTAATTTTGTTACCCTATCCACCATGCACGGATGCCCGGCGGATGAAATTGAGCAAATCGCCGCGTATTTGATCGAGAGGAAGGGATTCCACACCTATATTAAGTGCAATCCGACGCTAATCGGATACGACAAAGTTCGGAAGCTGCTAAATGATTTGGGGTACGGTTATGTTTCCTTCGATCACAGTCATTTTGAGCACGACATGAAGCTGCCGGATGCGGTTGCGATGATCGGCCGCCTGCAAAGGCTGGCACAAGCACATGGCGTTACCTTTGGTGTAAAGCTTACGAATACATTTCCGGTGCAAATTCGGCACGAGGAACTCGCTGGCGATGCGATGTATATGTCCGGCAAGCCGTTATTCCCGTTAGCCATCCAAGTTGCATGCACGCTCAGCCAGGCCACCGAGGGATGTTTGCCGATTTCTTTTTCGGGCGGAATCGATACACATAACATTCAGGCAGTTTTGTCCTGTGGCATCGCACCTGTCACGGTGGCGACGCTACTGCTCAAAGCGGGTGGATATCGTAACCTGACACGTCTGGCAGATTTGGTGCGTGCATCCATCCCTCAGCAGGTCGATGTTGCTAAACTAGAAGCTCTGTGTCAGTCCATTCTACAAGACCCCTATTACCGGAAGACGGAAGGAAAGAAAAAACAGGTGCCGCCCAGCACGCCCCCGACGGCCTGCTTCCGGTGCCACAACTGTGTGGACGTCTGTCCCAACCGGGCCAATGTACCGCTGCCTGGGTTGAAAGCAGCTGTACATCTGGACTCCTACTGCAACGAATGCGGCAACTGTGCGTGCTTGTGTCCTTTTGGATACATTCCCTATCGGGATAAGTTTACCTATTTTGAAGCCGAGGTCGATTTTGCGGCTTCGATGAATGATGGCTTCCTTAATCGAGAAAAATATCGTCTGAACGGCGTTGTTTCTACCGATTTTTCTGCTTTGCCGGAAGAGTTGCAGCGAGTCGTGGATACGTTTCTTGCCCAGAAAGCCGGGGTGAGCGTATGACAACCGTCATTCAAAATGGTACGCTGGTATTTGCTGACCGCTGCAAGAAGGCGGACATCCAAATCGAAGGCGAAACCATTCGAGCGATTGGCCCAGATCTGCAAGGTGATCGGGTGATCGACGCGACCGGATGTCTGGTATTTCCAGGCTTTATCGATGGGCATACCCACTTGGACATGCCGGTTTCCGGCACGGTTACATCGGATGATTTTGCTTCGGGCAGTACGGCTGCGCTGGCGGGCGGCACGACCATGCTGATCGACTTTGCAACCCAGGACAAGGGTGATACGCTGGCGCATGCTCTGGAAATCTGGCACAGTCGGGCAGATGGCAATTGTTCCTGCGATTACGGCTTTCATATGGCAGTAACCGACTGGAATGCGCACACTCGTGCCGAACTGCATGAGATGGCCGCTGCAGGGATCACTTCCTTTAAATGCTATTATGCCTATGATGCACTGATGCTGAGCGACCCCGAGATGTATGATATTCTGTGTGAAATGAAGCAAATCGGCGGTGTTTTGGGCGTGCATTGTGAAAATGGTCCGGTGCTAAACCAGCTGCGAGAAAAGGCCTTGGCCGAAGGTCATACCGATCCATCCTGGCACCCAAAGACCCGTCCCGCCTTGGTGGAAGGGGAGGCTGTCAGCCGCTTTTTGCGTATCGCCGCTTTGGCTGATGTACCGGCGTGGATTGTCCATTTGTCAACCGAGGATGGTCGGCGCGAAATTGCGTTAGCTCGAGCACGCGGGCAAAAAGTCTGGGTTGAAACCTGTCCGCAGTATCTGTTTCTGGATGAAAGTGTGTACGAAAAGCCGGATTTTGAAGCCGCGAAATATGTCTGTTCGCCGCCGCTGCGCAGTAAAGCAGACCAGCAAAGTTTATGGGAAGCGGTGCAGCAGGGCGAGATCGATATTGTATCAACCGATCATTGTTCGTTCCATTTTCATGGGCAGAAAGAGATGGGTCGTAGCGATTTCACCCAGATTCCAAACGGTATGCCGGGCATTGAGCACCGCCCGGTCGTGATGTATACGGCTGGTGTGGCTACCGGGAAAATTACCGTATCGGATTTATGCCGGATACTGGCTGAAAATCCGGCTAAGATGTTCGGGCTTTATCCGAAAAAGGGTGCACTGGCCGTGGGAAGCGATGCCGATTTGGTTATTTTTGACCCGACAAAGAAGACTACGATTTCGGCCAAAACCCAATATCAAAACTGCGACTATACCCCCTATGAAGGCTTCCAAACCGCAGGATGTGTGCGGGATGTCTTTTTACGCGGTACCTATGCCGTTCAAAATGGTAAGGTGGTTGAAAACGGACTGGGCCGCTACATAAAACGAGAACAATCGAGGTGATGGGGAATGCTGACGAATATTGCCGAAGAGCAGAAGGGCTACATGTTGACAATCAACGGTAAAACATATACGTTTGCTGGCGACCGAAAATTGTTGGATGTTCTGCGCAATGATCTGCGGCTAAAATCGGTCAAGGACGGTTGTTCCGAAGGGGCATGCGGCACATGCACGGTGCTCATCGACGGCAAGCCGGTCAAGGCTTGCGTGCAGAAAATCTCTCGCTTGGACGGTAGAACCATTCAGACCGTTGAGGGTTTGAGTGATTATGAAAAAGAATTGTATGTCTATGCGTACGGGGAAGCAGGTGCGGTACAATGTGGGTTCTGTATCCCGGGTATGGTCCTCTGTACCAAAGCACTGCTGGACAGCAATCCCACCCCTACACGGGAGGAGATCGCCTTTGCACTGCGTAACAATTACTGCCGCTGCACGGGCTATAAGAAGATCATTGACGCAGTCGAGATTGCGGCAGCTCTCAAACGCAGCGGCGGCCCGATTCCCAAACCGGAAGCCATTCATGGCATCGGACAACGTGTCCACCGCATCGATGTGCGGGAAAAAGTGCTGGGTACAGGCAAGTATACCGATGATTTTGATGCCATGGATTTTCCGGGAATGGTCTATGGCTCGGCGGTTCGTTCGGCCTATCCGCGGGCGAGGGTTTTGTCCATTGACAAGCGTCAGGCCGAACAGGTGCAGGGAATTTTGTGTGTGGCAACGGCGGCGGATATTCCAGGTCAAAACAAGATTGGGCACATCAAAAACGATTGGGCGACACTCATTCAAGTGGGCAACATCACACGGTATTTGGGCGATGCCATCGCGCTCGTGTGCGGAGAGACTTTAGAAGCTGTTGAGCAAGCAAAAAAGCTGGTCAAGGTTGAATATGAAGAATTGCCTGCGGTTTTTGACCCGGTCAAAGCCATGCAGCGTGATTCGCCGTTTGTTCACAAGGAAGGTAATATTCTAGCGTTTGAGCATCTGATACGCGGCAATGCAGACGAAGCTATTTTAAATTCGGCGCATGTGGTAACCCGAGACTATGAGACTCCCTTTACTGAGCACGCTTTCTTGGAACCCGAGTGTGCGGTTGCTTGGGCAGATCGGGAAAAAGGGGAAGTGACCATTTATTCCTCCGATCAGGGCGTGTATGCCACCCAGCACGAATGCTCGATGATGCTTGGCCTGCCGCCGGAAAAGGTTCATGTCATCAATGCCTTGG
>JAUMSA010000349.1 GCA_031293105.1 Butyricicoccus sp.
TGGCGCACTAAGTGGGTCCACATGCCGGTCAGACGCGGCAAAAGATACTGATACTGCGCCAGTTCGACCTGCAATTTACCCTCACCCGTGCGGGCGCGCTGGGCAAAAATGTCCAGAATCAGCGCCGAACGGTCGAGCACGGTCCGTCCCATGATTTTCTCCAGATTGCTCAGCTGCGAGGGGGATAAATCGTTATCAAATACGATCAGGGTCGCTTCATTGGCCTCGGCGAGCTGCCGCACTTCTTCGGCCTTGCCTTCGCCGATGAAGGTGCGCGCGTCTGGCGCCGGACGGTTTTGCAGCGCCATGCCCACGCATTCACCGCCTGCCGTTTCAAGCAGCGCAGCCAGTTCGGCCAGAGTCCGTTCGTCGGAATCTTCGTCGGGCGCAAATCCATGGCAGGACAGCCCGACTAGAATCGCTTTTTCGGGCGCGCCTTCCTCGTACGTATTCGTCATATTCGAAACACTTCCTTTTTTCCGAAATGGGCCGATGACCGGCCTTAAAAGTTTGTTCAAATTCTGTTCATTCCATAGCTTCCCTTTTTTGATACAATAAAGATGCAACATGAGGAAAGGAAGGAATGTTCTATGAACAAACATCAACTTTGTGCCGCCTTGTTGGCGGCCACCTTGGCAGCGGGGTCGATACCAGCCGCCTTTGCCGCTGATGACCTGCCGGCCGTAGCCAGCAGCGCAGCCGCAGCCGACGCCGTGGTATCGGGGCGGCTGGCCGACTTGGACACGCTGCTGCAAACGCTGGAAGCCAAGCATCCCAACCTGTATACCCAGCACACCAAGGCGGAATTTGACGCCAAGCGCGCTGAGATCGAGCAAAACCTTGCCGCCATGAGCAATTTTGACTTTGCTATTGCCCTATCCGAACTGGTGGCACTGGTGGGCGATTCGCACACGATGGTCGCCATCGGCTCCGCGTTGGGCCAATCGGCGCGGTTCCTGCCCCTGAATCTTGCGCCCATGGGCGATGGCCTGGTGCTGACCGGCCTTCCGACCGAATATGCGGAATTTCTGGGCGGGACACTGACCGCGATCAACGGCATCCCGCTCGAACAGGTTGAGGAACGGATCTCCCCCATGCTGTGCGCGGACAACGACACCTACCGATATCGCCAGTTTTACAGCACCTTCTATGTGTATGAGATCTTGGCGCATTACGGCATTGCCGACCAGCCGGAGGACATCCGTTTGACCGTACGCACCGCGGACGGCACCCGCGACATGGTCGTGGATGCGCTGGACTCCGCCGCGCTGCAAACGGTCGAAGTTGCCCGTCTGGAGCGGGCAGCTACACCCGCGACAGCAGCCGATACATCAAAAATCTATTTTATGAAACCGCTGGACGCACGCACGCTGTACATCCAGTACAATTCCTGTCAAGAGGACCCGTCCCTATCCATGACGGACTTTGCCGAACAGGTGCGCCAATCGATTGAGCAGAACGGTTATGACCGCGTGATTGTCGACCTGCGCAACAATGGCGGCGGCTCGGATGGGGTCATTATGCCGCTGTATTACCTGCTGTCCGAAAAGCACGAGCAGGATGGCGTTGCGCTGTATACCCTCATCGGGGATTCCACCTTCTCCTCGGCGCTCATCAATGCCGTGGAGTTCAAGGCAGCCGGAGCCACCTTGGTCGGCACACCGACCGGCGGCAGCGTTGACCATTTTGGCGAAGTAAGCAGCTTTGCGCTGCCAAATTCCGGACTGACCGTGCAGTATTCCAACAATTTCTTTGACTTAGGCTCCATGCTGGATGCCGCCAAGCCGTACGGCACCGAGTCGCTGCCGCCCGATATCGAAGCGCCCCAGACCCTGGCCGATTATTTAGCCGGAAAGGATACCGCGGTGGAGACCATCCTGGCCCGGACGGGTGACGCTGGACAGCCCCAGACCGCACTCACCCGCGCCGCGCTGGCCGCCGCCCTGGGACGGGACTATGCCGCCCAGACCGGACAAGGCATCCAGACCCAGCAGCCGCCCTTTTCCGATGTGTCGGTCTTTCACTATGCCGCGCCATATATCGGCTGGGCACAAGCGGTCGGTCTGCTGTATGGGGATAGCAATGAAGTCTTTGCGCCCGACCGTGCGGTCACACGCGCCGAACTAGCGACCGTGCTAACACGGTATGCCGCGCTGCGCGGCAAGGAACTGACGGCCGAGCCCACCTCGCCCACCGACGCAGATGCCATTGCCGCTTGGGCGCGGGACGCTGCCTGTCAGATAGCCGGGGCCGGTATCATGCCGCTGGAAAACGGAAAGTTCCAGCCCGCACAAACAGTTAGCCGCACCGATTTCAATACCATTCTGGCCAATTTCACGGCCGCCCTCACCTGACATTCTACAAGCCGGAGCCTTGCGGCTCCGGCTTTTTGCAATAGAAAAGCCACCGACCGCTGACGCAATCGATGGCTTAACATTACTTGTCGAGATTGAAACGCTTCTTGAAGCGGTCAACACGTCCGCCGGTGTCTACCAGCTTCTGCTTACCGGTGAAGAACGGGTGACACTTCGAGCACACGTCAACGACGATATTCTCCTTGGTGGAGCCAGTTTCAATTACGTTGCCGCAAGCGCAGCGGATGGTCGTCTGCTTGTAGTTGGGATGGATACCCTGCTTCATGGTTCTTTCACCTCTTTCCAATTTGGGTGTTACAGTCATAAATGAATAATAGCACAGCTCTTACAAAAATTCAA
>JAUMSA010000059.1 GCA_031293105.1 Butyricicoccus sp.
GTGCTATACTATAAGGGAATATATTTTTAGGAGGGAACTTCCCATTTATGGACAGTGGTCATTTAGCCAATCTGACATCGGCTGATTTTGTGACGCTCGGCATCATCGTTTTATGCGTGATTCTGTCAGCCTACTTTTCTGCAACCGAGACGGCTTATTCCTCGCTCAACCGCGTGCGTATGAAAAACATCGCGGCCGACGGGAACAAACGCGCTTCGCTGGTTCTGCGCCAGTCGGAAAGCTACGACAAGCTGATCTCCACCATTCTGATTGGCAACAACATCGTCAACATCCTCGCCACCTCGCTGGCAACCGTGTTCTTCCTCAAGCTCCTGCCCTATGCCGGTGCGACGGTGTCCACGGTCGTCATGACGCTGGTTATCCTCATCTTTGGCGAAATCTCGCCCAAGAGCCTGGCCAAGGATATGCCCGAGCAGTTTTCGATGTTCTCCGCTCCGTTCCTCAATATTCTCTTGAAAATCCTCTCGCCGCTCAACTTCATCTTTACCCAGTGGAAACGTCTGCTGACCCATATCTTTAAGATTCCGGAAAGCCAGGGCATCACCGAAGACGAACTGCTGACCATTGTGGACGAAGCCCAGGACGGCGGCGGCATCAACCACGAAGAAGGTGCGCTTATTCGCAGCGCCATCGAATTTAACGACCTGGAAGCCGAGGATATCTGCACGCCCCGTGTGGATGTGTGTGCAATTCCGATTGATGCTCCGCAGGATAAAATCCTGGAAACCTTCCGCGAAAGCGGCTTTTCCCGCCTGCTGGTCTACCAGGACAACATCGATACGGTTGTAGGCGTCATCCACGAAAAGGATTTCTACAACCAGGTGCTCTATGGTGGTCAGACGATTTCCAGCATCCTGCAAGAGCCCTACTTCATCCCGCCTTCCATGGAAATTTCCAAGCTGCTGCGCGCCTTGCAGACCAAAAGGCTGCACATCGCCATCGTCACCGACGACTTTGGCGGCACGCTGGGCGTTGTCACCATGGAGGACATCATCGAAGAGTTGGTGGGTGAAATCTGGGACGAGCATGATGTCATCACCAACGACATCACGCCCCTGGAAGACCACACCTTCCGCGTGGCCTGCGGCATGCGGCTGGATAAATTGTTTGAATACTTTGACCTCGGCGACGCACCCGAGGATATCGCCACGGTCAGCGGCTGGATTTCCGATTCGTTCGGCTATATCCCCCGCGTGGGCGAATCCTTTGTCTATGAAAACTTAACCGTCACGGTCACCGAGACCGACGGCCAGCGCCTGACCTATGCGACCGTACAGGCCGCGCCGCGGCAGGCTCCGGCCGATGACGAACCGGCCTAACCCGTACATAAAAAGGGACTGGATGCATCCAGTCCCTTTTCTTATTTCTTCAGATATTTCGCCAGGTAATGGCCGGTGTAGGACGCGTCGCACTTGGCAACCGTTTCCGGTGTGCCGCAGCAGACTACTTCGCCACCGCCATCGCCGCCCTCGGGGCCGAGGTCGATGATATAATCTGCGGTCTTGATGACGTCCAGGTTGTGCTCAATGACAACCACCGTGTTGCCTTTTTCCACCAGCTTTTGCAGCACGTCCACCAGCTTGTGGACGTCGGCCACATGCAGGCCGGTGGTCGGCTCGTCCAGGATATAGATAGTCTTGCCGGTCGAGCGCTTGGAAAGCTCGGTCGCCAGCTTGACGCGCTGGGCTTCGCCGCCCGACAGTGTGGTCGAGGACTGCCCCAGCTTGACATAGCCCAGCCCGACTTCCTGCATGGTTTGCAGCCGCCGCGCCAGCTTGGGCACGTTTTCAAAAAACTGTGCCGCTTCGTCCACGGTCATATCGAGCACTTCAAAGATGTTCTTGCCCTTGTAGCGCACTTCGAGCGTTTCCTTGTTGTAGCGCCGCCCCTTACACACATCGCAGGGCACATAAATATCGGGCAAAAAGTGCATTTCGATTTTTAACAAACCGTCGCCCGTGCAGGCTTCGCACCGGCCGCCCTTGATGTTGAAGCTGAACCGCCCCGGCCCATAGCCGCGCGCCTTAGCGTCCGCCGTCTGGGCAAACAGCTCGCGGATGTCGTTAAACAGGCCGGTATAAGTTGCCGGGTTGGAGCGCGGCGTGCGCCCGATGGGCGACTGGTCGATGCCGACCACCTTATCCAGATTTTCCAGGCCGCGCATCTCCTTGTGCGCGCCCGGACGGGTGCGCGCGCCGTTGAGTTCGGCCGCCAGCCGCTTGTACAAAATTTCATTGACGAACGACGATTTACCTGAACCGGATACGCCGGTCACGCAGGTCAGCGTGCCCAGCGGGATGGTAAAGTCAGTATTTTTCAGGTTATTGACCGCCGCACCCTTGATAATCAGCTTTTTGCCGTTACCCTTACGCCGAATCTCGGGCACCGGGATGGACTTGCGGCCGGATAGATAGGCGCCCGTCATCGAGCGTTCACAGGCCAGCAGCCCCTGGACATCGCCCTGGTAGACCACTTCGCCGCCGTGCACACCCGCGCCCGGGCCGATATCCACGATATAATCGGCCGCATACATGGTATCCTCGTCGTGCTCGACCACAATGAGCGTATTGCCCAGGTCGCGCAAGCGTTTCAGGGTCGCCAGCAGCTTGTCGTTGTCGCGTTGGTGCAGGCCAATCGACGGCTCGTCCAAGATATACAGCACGCCCATCAGCGACGAGCCGATCTGGGTCGCCAGACGGATACGCTGCGCTTCGCCGCCCGACAGCGTGCCCGACGCGCGCGACAGGGTCAAATATTCCAGGCCGACCGATCGCAGAAAGCCCAGCCGGTCGAGAATCTCCTTGATGACCCGGTCGCCGATCTTGTGCTGCATTTCGGTCAGTTCCAACTTTTCCATGAAGTCAATCGCCTTTACGACCGACTTTTCGGAAAACTCCATGATGTTCAGCCCGCCGACCGTGACCGCCAGCACCTCTTTTTTCAAACGGCGTCCTTTGCAGTCCGGGCAGGGTACTTCGCTCATGCACTCCTCGATCTCACCCCGGGCGTATTCGCTCGAGGTTTCGCGGTAGCGGCGTTCCAGGTTGTTAACCACGCCTTCAAACGGCTGCTCCATCTTGCCGCCCGAAAATTTGCTGACCGATAGGGTCAGCTTTTCGCCTTTGGTGCCGTAAAGCAGGGCGTCCATGGCTTCCTCGGAAAAATCCTTGAGCGGTGTTTCGACGGTAAAACCGTATTTTTTGCCAAGCGCATCGTAATACATGCGCGAGATGGTTCCCGGCTCGGCATTGCCCCACCCGCTCGCCTGGATGGCGCCTTCCTTGATGGACAGGCTGCGGTTGGGGATGATGCGGTCGGGGTCGATCTTCATTTGGATGCCCAGACCGGTACAGGTCGGACACGCGCCATAGGGGTTGTTGAATGAGAACATGCGCGGCGTGAGCTCCTCAATGGAGATGCCGCAGTCCTCACAGGCGTAATTTTGCGAAAAGGTGAGCGTTTCACCGTCCACGATATCGGCCAGCACCAGGCCGCCCGACAGGGCGGATGCGGTTTCGACCGAGTCGGTCAGGCGGCCGCGCACATCGGGCTTGACCGCGATACGGTCGACCACGATTTCGATGTTGTGCTTCTTGTTCTTTTCCAGCTTGATTTCTTCGGACAAATCGTAGATGTTCCCATCCACCCGCACACGGACATAACCGGATTTGCGGGCATCCTCGAGCACCTTGACGTGTTCGCCCTTGCGGCCCCGCACCACGGGCGCCAAAATTTGCAGGCGAGTGCGCTCGGGCAGAGCCATGAGCTGGTCGATGATCTGGTCAATCGTCTGCTGGTGAATCTCCTTGCCGCACTTGGGACAATGCGGGATGCCGATACGCGCCCACAAAAGACGCAGATAGTCGTAGATTTCGGTGACCGTGCCCACGGTCGAGCGCGGGTTTTTGGAGGTCGTCTTCTGGTCGATGGAGATGGCAGGCGACAAACCTTCGATATAATCGACGTCCGGCTTTTCCATCTGCCCCAAAAACTGGCGGGCGTAGGAGGACAGCGATTCGACATACCGCCGCTGGCCCTCGGCATAAATGGTATCGAATGCGAGCGAAGATTTGCCCGAACCGGACAGGCCGGTGAATACCACCAGCTTGTCACGCGGGACTTTGATGTCCACATTTTTCAGGTTGTGCTCGCGCGCACCCTTGACAAAAATATGATCTTGCATGCAGTTTCCTTTCTATATGATTATGTGCACATATCACACAAACAGGCTGGGCTCGGCCCGGCGGGCATACCCGAGTTCGAGTTCTTCCTTATGGTATAAGTATCCCGCGTCGTCAAAATATTTTGCGCCCTTGGGGCATTTTTTCTCACAGGCGCAGCATTTGATGCAGATGCCGGAAACGATCTCGGGATGCTCCCGGTCGATCGAGCCCATGGGACAGACGTCAGCGCAGATGCCGCAGCCATCGCATTTTTCCATGTCGGTCTTGGGTTTGACCTTCAAAATATTGATCGGTGTGCCCTTGCGGTCGCGCGGGGTGTAGTAGGGACGGATGGGCGTACAGCCCTCGACCACAGCCGGGGTGGTGTAGCTTCCGGTCTGCAATTTATCTTTTACCTGGGCGGCAAACTGGCGCGCCAACGCCATGTCGGCCTCGTCCGGCCGTCCGGCGGCCAAGGTACGGGAAAAGGCATGTTCCCCGACAAAGGCCGCGCCCGCAATGGTGTGGAACCCGTTTGCTTCCAGAATGTCGCGCAGTTCGATCAGGCCATCGTCAAAATTGCGGTTGCCAAACAGCACAACCGGGATAGCTTTGGCGCCATGGCCCTGCACGGTGGCCAGGTATTTGAGCAGCACGTTCGGCACTCGTCCGGCGTAGACCGGGGTACCAAAAACGACCACATCGTCCGGCCCAAAGGCCTTGCCCTGCGCCCGTGCAGCGGGCCGGGTGAAATCAAAGGTTTCATAGTGGGCATCCAGTTCCTGTGCGATAGCGCGCACGATCTTCTCGGTCGTACCAGTCGCGCTCCAATACATGGCGGTGATCTTTCCCATAGCGGTGGCCCCCTTTTTTTAAATTTCGGTCATGCGGCCGGCCGACAATGCGCCGACCTGGTCGCCCAGCATGTCATGCAGTAGCGCATAGGCGTGCGGGCCGGTACAGTGGCCGGTCAGATACCGTGCGCCCGTGGCTTCCAGCCGCCGGCCGATCTCCTCAATCAGCTCGTCCGGTTCGCTTTGGCCGCGATTCGGGCTGTACAGATGCATGCCGCCTACCACCACATCGGGCATCCGTCCGGCGTGCTCGGCGGCCTTCTGTACCAGATTGACCACGCCCCGATGAGCGCAGCCGCTAAACAGGATGCACTTGTCCTTTTCGTAGACAATCAGGCTCTGCTCATGGGCAAACGAGTCGGGCACATACTGTTCCCCTTTGCGCTCGAGCAGGGTCTTGCAGCCCGCGGACTGGCATTCGGTGCCGGTCACGTCGGCAAACAGCAGCAGATTGGGGCTGACCTCCTGCACATCGGCAGCTGCCACCAGCCGGGGGTTATGCTGCAAGGTGCGGTCAAGGCCGATCTCCTCAATGCCGTTCGGTTTTTGGGAAAAATGCGGCTCAAACGCGCGGTGATGGACATACACGGGCGCGTGGTCATTTTCCCTCAGGAAGGCGGCCAGACCGCCGCCGTGGTCGTAATGCCCGTGAGACAAAAAGGCGCGCGTTACCTTGCCGATGTCCAGCCCCAGGGTGCGGGCGTTCTGCAAAAACAATTCGGTGTGGCCCATGTCAAACAGCAGCGGGCCTTCATTTTCGGTATCCAGATACAGGCTGAGGCCGTGTTCACAGCCAAAGTCCGGCGAAATCGCGGTGTTTTCGGTCAGGGTATACAAACGCATGTCCGGTCCCTCCTTAGGATGTCTGACTTTCCAGTTCTTTGATTTTATCGCGCAGTTCAGCGGCTAATTCGAACTCCAGCAGCTTGGCCGCTTCCTTCATCTGACGGGTCAGGCGCGCGATCTCGAGTGCGGTTTCGTTCTTGGTCATCTTCTTGGTCTTGCCGCGCGGCAGCTTGCTTTCGCTCGAAATTTCGATGACGTCCTTGACGCTCTTCTTGACCGTGCGCGGTGTGATGCCGTGTTCTTTGTTGAACGCCTCCTGCAAAGCGCGGCGGCGTTCGGTCTCCGAGATGGCCCGGTGCATGGACGGCGTGATGCTGTCCGCATACATGATGACCATGCCGTTTTCGTTGCGCGCAGCGCGGCCGATAGTCTGGATGAGCGAGGTTTCCGATCGCAGGAAGCCTTCCTTGTCGGCGTCCAAAATCGCGACCAGCGACACCTCGGGCAAGTCCAGGCCCTCGCGCAGCAGGTTGATGCCCACGAGCACATCGTACAGCCCCAGCCGCAAATCGCGGATGAGCTCCATGCGCTCGATGGTCTTGACGTCGTGGTGCATATACCGTACCTTGATGCCCACGCCTTCCAGATAGGAGGTCAAATCCTCGGCCATTTTCTTGGTCAGGGTGGTGACCAGCACGCGCTCGCCCTTTTCGGTGCGGGTGTGAATCTCGCCCACCAGGTCGTCGATCTGCCCTTCGACCGGGCGCACCGAAATGAGCGGGTCGAGCAGACCGGTCGGACGGATGACCTGTTCGACGATCTGCCCGGCGCGTTCGCGCTCATATTCGCCCGGGGTGGCCGACACGTAAAGCACCTGATTTAAGCGTTCGTTGAACTCGTCGAAGTTGAGCGGCCGGTTGTCGAGCGCCGAAGGCAGGCGAAAACCGTTGTCGATCAGGCTTTCCTTACGGGCGCGGTCGCCGTGGTACATGGCGCGCACCTGCGGCAGGGTGACGTGGCTCTCGTCAATAATAAGCAGAAAATCCTTGGGGAAATAATCGATGAGCGTATAGGGCGACGACCCCGGCGCGCGGCCGGACAGCACACGCGAATAGTTCTCGATGCCCGAGCAGAAGCCGATCTCCTGGAGCATTTCGATATCATAGTTGGTGCGCTGGGCGATGCGCTGGGCTTCGACCAGCTTGTTGTTGGCGTTAAAGTAGGCCACGCGCTCGTCCAGTTCGCGCTCAAGCTCCTGGATGGCGGCCGCCATTTTGTCCTTGCTCGTGACATAGTGGCTGGCCGGGAAGATGGCCGTATGCTTGACTTCGGCCACGACCTTGCCGTTTAAGGGATCGATGCGGCTAATGCGGTCGATCTCGTCGCCAAAAAATTCGATGCGCACACAGTCGGAATCCGAATATACCGGCCAGACCTCGACCGTATCGCCGCGCACACGGAAACGGTTGCGTTCAAAGGCGATGTCGTTGCGCTCATACTGAATGTCGATCAGGCGGCGGATGAGGTCATCGCGGCTGACCTCCATGCCGGGACGCAGCGAGATGACCATGCTTTTGTAGTCGATGGGGTCACCGAGCGAATAGATGCACGACACCGACGCGACGATAATCACGTCATCCCGCTCGGCCAGGGCCGAGGTAGCCGAGTGGCGCAGGCGGTCGATTTCGTCGTTGATGGCCGAATCCTTTTCTATATAGGTATCCGTGGACGCGATATAGGCCTCGGGCTGGTAATAGTCGTAATAGGACACAAAATACTCGACCGCGTTGTTCGGGAAAAACTCACGCAGCTCGGAACAGAGCTGGGCGGCCAGGGTTTTGTTGTGCGCCAAAACGAGCGTGGGCTTTTGCACCCGCTCGATGATATTGGCCATGGTAAAGGTCTTGCCCGAACCGGTGACGCCCAGCAGGACCTGTTCGTCCACACCGTTTAAAAAGCCGGTCGCCAGTTTATCGACCGCTTCGGGCTGGTCGCCCGCCATCTGGTAGGGGCTGACCACTTGAAACTGTGGCATAAGGGAAAACCTCCTTTTTAGGGGTCCAGATATTGCAGCAGCCCGCTATCCCGCATGGAAACAAAGTCGTCTCCGGCGACGATGATATGGTCGCGCAGGCCGATGCTCAGCGGCAGCAGCGTATCGCGGATGCGGCGGGTGGTCTGCATATCGTCATGGCTGGGCAGCGCCAAGCCGCCCGGGTGATTATGGGCAATGATGATACTCGCCGCCTGATACCGGATGGCGAACTCGACCAGCTTGCGGATGCTCACATCGGTGGCACGGGTGGTACCCCGGCTCATCTCGGCCGAGCCGAGCACCTTACCCTTCATGTCGGTCGCCAGCGCAACCATGCGTTCTTCGTTCACGCCCACAAACCACGGCGAAAGATATTCGCCGATGAGCTCGGTGGTGGTCAGCGCCGCGCCTTTGAGGTCCTTTTCGGCCTTGTCCATCGAGTAGCGGCGCATCATCTCACGAAGCAGCGTAATGAGTAACGCGGAATTCTCACCCACGCCTTTCACGCTTTTGAGCGCCTCGGGCGAAGCATCCAGCACGCCGTGCAGGCTGCCGAAGGTATCGAGCAGCCGGTGAGCAATCGGGTTGGTGTCCACGCGGGGCACGGCAAAATACAATAGCAGTTCGAGTGCTTCATGGTCGTGAAAGCCGTCCAGTCCCTGCTCTCGGAACCGCGTTTTCATGCGGCTGCGGTGGTCACGGTGGATGGATTCACTCATACATCCACCTCGTTGAATCCAAACATTTGTTTCATTCTATCACACTTATCCTGTCGATGCAACCATGCGCTTATTCTTTGATCTTGGCGGCCGCTTCATCCAGCACCCGGGTGCACATGGGCGTATCCCGCAGCGCCGGGAACGGCACGGTCGGCTGCGGCGGGCCATCGTGTTCGCGCAGCTCCTTGCCCATCCACAGCACGTCCCGCCACTGGCCGAACTTGTACATGCTGTTCTGGTACGCGCCCGAAATGATGAATCCCATCGCTTTGTGGAATTTCATGCTGCGCTCATTGGGCGAAGTGATGCCGACATAAATGTTATAATACCCCTGCATCCGCAGCAGTTCAAACAGCGCCGAATACAACGCGCGGGCGATGCCGCGGCGATGGTAATCGGCCGAAACATAGATGGACGTTTCCACCGACCACTGGTAAGCCGCACGGGTGCGGTGGGGCGAGGCGTAACCGTATCCGGCCACCTTGCCGTCAATCGTGCACACCAGCCAGGGCAGCTTTTCCGTAAAGGTGCGGATACGGCCGCAAAACTCCTCCAGACTGGGGGCTTGGTATTCCGAAGACACGGTGGTTTGTTCTACATAGGGCGCATAGATCGCCAACATCGCCGCCGCGTCCTCCAAGGTCGCCGGGCGGATTTGAATTGTACTCATGGAATCGGACTCCTTTTGCGCCGCCCAAAACGGCGGCATTTTCTCTATTTTACCCTTATTATACGCCCTTCCCCGGGG
>JAUMSA010000067.1 GCA_031293105.1 Butyricicoccus sp.
ACTCCCAGACGCTCGCAATGGTCAAGGCAATCATATAACAAAAGATGGCTGCCACCGGCACCGATGCAAAAAACCATCGGTACACGCCGCGCGGGGTGCGGTTGTTTTTCAGATCGCGCAGCAGAAGCTTGCCACCGCTCAGCGCCATGAGGATGAGCGACAGCACACCGGCCAGCATCAGGCTGCCGTCCACCATGGAGCCCAGCCGCTCGCTGAAATCGGCCAACCGGCCCACCAGGTCGACAAACAGGTTGTTGAGGATATGTAGCACAATGGTCAGCCGCAGCGAATATTTGAGCGACAAATACCCAAACGTCAGGCCGATGACAAACGCGACCGGAAACTGAACGGCATTGCCATGCATCAGTCCGAAAATCAAGGCGCTGATGATAATGGCAAACCACCGGCCATATCGCTCCAGCGACCGCAGCAACGCACCGCGATAGACCAGTTCTTCGACCACTGGCGCCACCAGAACCGAGTACACCAGCATGGAGCTGGAAACCGCATAGGAGGTTGCCACATTGTTGGCTGAGTCAAAGGAGGCTCCGGCCGATTCCATCAAATGCACCACCGGTGCACAAACGATGCTGGTCAGCATTTGCAGTCCCAAAATCATCAGGAAATAGAAGACCACCTGCACCGGCCAGACTTTTTCCCGCCGCTCAAACATATTATCCAGCAGGCGGCTTTCCTTTCCCAGCATCAGCATCGGCAGCGCGCCGCCCAAAGCTGACAGCATCACAATCCAGCCTTCCATCTGCGCCCAGGTATTGCGCAGCGGGCTGAACGCCTGGAGCAGCGCCGAGGCAATCAGACTGAGCAGGATGGATAGGAAAAACATCGTGAGCTGGGAAAGAACGAGTGCCCAGCCGATTTTGCTGAAATCCTGCCGCATGGAGGTTTCATTATAAGGTGCCATGTCGGGCCTCCTTCCGTCCAGGGAATCGTCCTTCGCTCAGCAGCAAACCGGCCAGCACCAGAATGGTTCCGCCGATCGCCTGCGGGGTCATCCGCTCGTGTAAAATAATCGCTGCCAAGACGACCGTAATCGCCGGGGATGCGTAAATATAGACGCAGGTTTTGACCGTACCCAGCACTTTCACCGCAAAGTTCCAAACGATAAAGCACAAAGCGCTCGCACCCAATCCAAGGAACAACAGATTTGCGATCTCCACCGGGCTTGCCGTCCAGACCGCTTGCAACCGAAAGCGCACCACCGCCGCGACCGGCAGCATGAACATCACCCCATAGGTGAAGATTCGCCGGGTAGCGCCCACGGTCGGATAGCCGCATTCGGCAATCTTGCGGGTCAAGGTCGAATAGACGCCCCAGGCCATCGCGGCACAGAAGGCCAGCGCCGCACCGGCCGGCTGGACATGGCCGGAACCGCCATCCCCGGCCGCAATCAGGCATAGCCCCACAATCGCTACCGCAAAGCCGACAAAAAAGCCGGGTTTTAATGGGGTTTTGAGGAACAGCGCCGAGCAGATGCCGGCAAACAGCGGCGCGCTGGATACCATTACGCCAATCACCGATGCGTCGCCGTAATTGAGGGCGATATTTTCACACAGATAGTACAGCACCAGCCCCGAGAGTCCGGCTCCGGCAAAATACACTTCATGCCGCCGCTCTTGCAGCCGCATTGAACGCGGACTGATGACCCACAAGGCCGCAAGCCCCAGGGCAAAACGAAGCAGTAAAATTTCTACGGGTGTAAAATGGCGCAATAGAATCTTGGTGGAAATAAACGTTGCGCCCCAGACCGACACGGTGAAAATCGCCGCGATATGGCCGGTAGATCGGTGTTCCAAACGCATGGTAAACCCTCATTGCTGTCTAAAAAATTCAATCGATAAAGCCGCCGCCAATTACGGTATCGCCGTCATAAAAGACCGCAGCTTGTCCGGCTGCGGGCGCACGGACCGCATCGTCAAAGACAATCTTGGCGTCGGTCCCGTCCGGATATACGATGGCACGGTCGGCATGCTTGGAATACCGCACGCGCACCTCGCAGGCAAACGGCCCATCCTGTGCATATTCGGGGGCACAGTAATTGACCTGGCGCACGGTGATCTCCTTGCGGAATACATCCTCGAGCGACAGGACGACCTCATTGGTCTCCGGCCGCAGTTCGTGCACAAACAGCCGTCCGGTGGCGGCTACGCCCAGCCCCTTGCGCTGGCCGACCGTATATTGGTGGATGCCCTTATGGCGGCCGAGGACATTACCCTCCTGGTCGACAAAATTGCCTTCCGGCAGCTGCACGCCCCGGCGCTCCAGCCAGCCACACCAATCGCCGTCCGGGATGAAGCAGACATCCATGCTGTCCTTCTTCCCGGCGTTCGGAATCTCCCGCTCTCGTGCGAGCGCACGCACAGCGTCCTTATCGGCCGCTTCCCCCAAGGGGAACAGGCAGCGCTCCAAAATGGCCCGCGGCAGCCGGTGCAGCATGTACGTCTGATCCTTGGGCGAACGGGCGCGCTGCAACAGCGCGCGGCCCTCGGCATCCCGGCCGATGCGCGCATAATGCCCGGTCGCAAGATACCGCGCGCCGATCGAATCGGCATAGTCGGCCAAGGCGCGGAATTTGACGGTCGGATTGCACATCACACAGGGGTTGGGGGTGCGTGCGTGCTGGTATTCTTCGGCGAAGTAGCGGCACACATGTTCTTCCAGCTCCTGTGCCCGGTGAGCGATATAGAGCGGAATGCCGACCGCGTCGGCGACTTTTTGTGCTTCCGCTTCCCCGCCCAGGCCCAGTTCCAGAAACAGGCCATGTACTTCATATCCCTGCTCGCGCAGTAGAGATGCGGCGACCGCCGAATCAACACCGCCCGACAGACCTAATACAACTTTTTCCATCAGTTTGCCCTCCATCCGCCGACACCATGGAACAGCCAGTTGGGCGACGGATTAAATCCATTGATAAGCTTGCTGCGCACCGCGACTTGGTCGCGGATAAACGCGATGGGCACAATCGGCATTTCGTTCAGAAGCTGCGTGTACAGCGTCTGCTTGGCCTCGTCGGTGCCCAAGGCGCGCGCCTGCTCGATCAAATAATCGGTATCGATATTGGAATACTGTCCATAATTGAGTGCGCCGCCGGTCGCAATCAGCGAACGCAGGTCAAAATCGGGCGTCATCCGGGTTTCGCCATAGAAGATTTCAAAATTCCCGGACGCCAGACGCGCGGTGTATTCTTCAAACGGTACGGCTTCCACGGTAGCCCGGATGCCCAGCACCAGCAGCGCATCGGCGACCGCCTGCGCGGCGCTGACCTTGAACGTGTTTTCACTGTTGACCAAAATGGTCGGCGCAAAATTGGCCCGACCCGCACCATTGTCGTAATCGATCGTGCCGTCG
Organism: Butyricicoccus sp.; assembly: GCA_031293105.1. GTDB lineage: Bacteria > Bacillota > Clostridia > Oscillospirales > Butyricicoccaceae > Butyricicoccus_B. The sequence continues at coordinate 3,367 of JAUMSA010000067.1, forward strand.
CCATTGCTGTCGATCAGGCCCGCTGAGGCCAGCAACGCCGTAGCGTTATCCCGGTTGGCCTCCACACTCGTGGCAGGCGCCTTCGGCTGCGGATTGACCGGCAAGACCGCTGGGTCGGCAAAGGTTTGCAGCTGCGTTCCGCAGATATCTTTTCGCGCAATCGCTGCCGAGATGGCTTGCCGCACCGCGGGCAGGCTGCACGGCCCAACCTTGCCGAAGCCCAAATAATGCAGGCAGGTGGTCGGAATCTGGTGCAGATCGACCGACCCGCTGATGGTAATGGGTTCGGAACTGATGCGCTCGGTGCGCACCAGCGAGATATCGCCGGTTTCAAAGCTGTGCATCACAGCGTCCGACCGGGTGGTGTTGACGAGCGTGATTTTTTGAAACGTATCGACCGCGCCGCCATGCCATCCCGCATAGGGCGACAGCCACCAGGCGCCGTCCACATAGTTGGGCTGATAAGCGCCCGTACCGCCCGAGAAGGTCTCGTCCTCGGTGCCGGCCTGGAAGATCGGAATGTCCATCAAGCGTGGAAAATCCATATTGGCCGACGACAGCACCACGCCCACGGTATTGTCATCTTCGGCATACACCGATTTCACATCGGCCATGCGCGAATAGTAAGGCGATGTTTCATTGGCCTTGACCGTATTTAATGTATAGACCACATCATCCGCGGTCAGCGCATCGCCCGACCAGAAGGTCACGCCCGGTTTGATGTGGAACGTAAAGCTGATGCCGTCCCCCTCCCAGCTTTCGCACAGCATGAGCTGCGGCTGGAAGTTATTGTCCAAGTAAAACAGGCCTTCATACAACGCGTCCAGCAAAGGCCGGTTCATATCCGATGTCGATAAAACCGGGTTAATTTTCTCCCCGGTATAGTAGGCCAGCCCAAAATAGCCGGCTCCATGGTTTTCCACGACCGTTTCGGCCGAGTCTTCGCTGCTGGTCGCAACGCCCAGCCGTTCGGTCAAAGTGCATCCGGTGAGCAGACAGCAGGCCAGCGCCGCTGCCAGCAATCGTTTCAGACGCGGATATTTCATTTGAATCGCTTTTCTCCTTCCGTAGACGATAGGCAGATGATTCCCGCTTGCACACCGCGTTCCCCTTTCGTCACCCGGTGCGACCAAAATTCATCGCTGTGACAATAGGTACACAGCCCGCTATTGACGATATTTTCGGCCCGTACACCCGCGCTTTGCAGCAGCATGGCGTTGATGCCTTGTAAATCCACATGAAATTTCGGGCCTTTTTCCCGGATAAACGGCTGCACCTGAGCACCCATCTGCTGCTCCATCGCCTGGGGTACATCGGCATCGGTTTCAAAGCAGCACACGCCGATCGACGGCCCAATGACCGCAATCAGACTGTCCCGCTGCGCGCCAAACGCGGCAGCCATGGCATCCACCGTTTTGGGTAGGATACCCAGCGCCGTGCCCCGCCATCCAGCGTGGCAGACGCCGCAGCTTTGGCTCGTAGGGTCATACAGCAGCGTCACCACACAGTCGGCATAAAACCCGGCCAGCGGCGTATCCGGCAGATTGGTAATCAGGGCGTCCGATTCCCAGGCCATTGGCCGGGTCAGGCCCATGCCGGCAGTCTCCTCGGTGACGACCGTGACCTGGTCGCGGTGCACCTGTTTGGTCATGGTAATCCGTTCGTAGGGAATGGACAACGCATCGGCCAAAATGTGATAATTTTGGCGCACGTTTTCGGGGTCATCGCCCCGCCCAAATCCCAGGTTCATGCTTTCACACGCGCCGGTACTCACACCGCCGCGTTTGGTTGTAAACGCGTGCCGCACCGGCAAACGTGTACAGGTGTAATATTGAAAGGCGCCGCACGCACGGCGCGCCATGGTATCATCCATTTTTGATTCCTCGATTCGTGGACAGTGTTCTCGTGCCGCC
>JAUMSA010000069.1 GCA_031293105.1 Butyricicoccus sp.
ATATATAAGAGTAATGATTCAAAAATACAAGGAAATTTCGGATTCTTGCGTGAAATCTCGCTGTTTCGCAAGAAGCCAAAACAAAACCATCCAATTCTTGCGGAAATAGACGGAAAAACATGCCGTGCGCAATAATTGACAAGTTGTCACAGACATGTTATCAATATAAGTAGGAATAACATTCCGATTGTTACCGTAGGAAAAAGGAAGGAGGGGAAGGCATGCCGCCTACCGAACTTGCGATGTCTTTGGGCAAGAAAATTCGTGCCATCCGCACCGCAAAAGATATGAAAATCACAGAAATGGCCCGTTTGTCTGGTCTGACGACCAGTATGATCAGCCAGATGGAACGCGGTCTGATTTCCCCATCCATTGAGACGCTGAAAAAAATCGGCAATGTCTTGGATGTCCCTCTCAGTTTCTTATTTGAAACCGAGGGAGAACGAGGAGCCCCTGTTACAGATTTCAATACCCAGCCGACGGTACAGTTGTTTGGGGCCTCTCCGGTCGTGCACGCCAGTGCGCGCAAAAAATTATCGCCCGGGGATGGAATCGAATTACAGCTTCTCAACCCCAATTTGAATGGCCCAATCGAATTTATTTATAACATTTATCAGCCGCACAGCGGGACGGGCCGGGAAAAATACAGCCATCCGGGCAACGAATGTGGCTTGGTGCTGACCGGTGAACTTGTTGTTGAAATCGAAGATGAAACTTATGTGCTGCGTGCCGGGGATAGCATCACTTTTGATTCCACGAAACCCCATGCTAAGCGGAATTTGTCCGATCAGGTATGCACCTGTGTTTGGGCCAATGTTCCGCCCTGGTTTTAAGCCGCAGTTCAGGAAAGGAGCCGTTTTTTATGATCCAGTGTTTTGCGTCGTCCAATTTTGAATCCAGTTTTGAACGGGGAAAGCCGCCGCACCTGCTGTCTGCCAGCAAGATCGATTCCTCGTACTCCATCCATCCGCGCATCCTGCACAAGCATACGGATTTTTTGGAACTTTTGTATGTGCGCAGCGGTTCTGGCGTGTATATCGTTGATGAGCAGCGGTACAACATTTCCAAGGGAGATGTCATCATCTGCAATGCAGGGGTGCTGCATGACGAAGACCCGTCGCAATCCAAGGATCTGAATACCTATTCACTGGCGATGTCCGAAGTGGCGATCAAAGGCCTGCCAGCGAATTGCCTGATTGCTGCCGAATATTCTCCGGTCTTTCCGGCTGGGGAATGCGCAGAAGTCATCTCCCAGCTCATGGGCACCATCCACAGCCTGCTTGCAACCGATGCCAAGGGCACAACCGAAACCTGCAACTATCTGGCGGCCGCTTTGGTGTCCGAACTGCTGCTGGTCATCCGCAAGTACTGCGAGAGCGAAGGCAATACGGTGCGCAGCCGCACCGATATCATTGCTGGTCAGGTGAAAAGCTATATCGATACGCATTTTGACGAGCAGTTTACCTTGCAGGATATCAGCGACGCCATCCGCGTCAGCCCATATCATTTGGCGCATATGTTCAAGGAAACGACCGGATACTCGCCCATGCAGTATACCGTGCGCCGTCGTCTAGGCGAAGCGCAGAGTTTACTCATCACCACCAACATGTCGGTCACCGAGATCGCGGTATCGGTCGGTTTCGGCAATCCGTGCCATTTCAATACCATGTTTTCCAAGTACATCGGGATGTCGCCCAGCCGGTACCGCAGTTCCTATGTCGCCCGCGACGAAGAGGGGAGCGAACATCGCAGTTCCCGGCGCATCCGCAAACAATCGTAAATAAAAAAAGAGCCTCAAAAGAGGCTCTTTTTTATGCTGTGGTCAGCCATCGAGCAGACCGTAATGCACCAGGGCATTCCAAATGCCGTCGTGATCAACGTCATCGGTGATGTAATCGGCGACTTCTTTGACCGAGTCAACCGCATTGCCCATGGCGACACCGATATGGGCATGCTGCAACATCTCCAAATCGTTGCCGCCATCGCCGAAGGCCATCATCTCATCGGGCTGGATACCGAAATGCGCAATGATCTTGTCCATGCCGACCGGCTTACCGCCGTCAACCGGGATGATATCGGTGAACAGCGACGTCCAACGGGCCGATTTGCAGCCCGGAATGTGACGGAGAAATTCTTCTTCCTCGGCTTCCGAGATAAAGGGACTGAGCTGATAGATTTTATTCTGCAGCGCGCGCTGCACATCGTCCTGCGGGCCGAGGACTTCTTTGCCGCCCAAAAGGTCGATCAGTCTTTCGGTTTCTTCGTTCAAAAGATTGATGTACAGGTAATCCAGTTCAACAAAGTCGCAGGGAATCTGCTTTTCTTCCAGATAGGGCAGGAGGGAGGCAATGGAAGAAGTCGGGATGCATTTTTCGTAAATCACCTGGTCACCGACCATGCAGTATTGGCCATTGATCATGACCGCACCGTCAAACTCAAAATCAAAAGACTTGCGGAACATAAACGCTGTTTTAGGCGGACGGCCGGTCGCCAAAAACAATTTCACGCCTTTTTCCCGCAAAAGGCGCAGGGCCTTTTGGGTGGATGGCGGTACAGCATGCGTCTGAAAGCTGAGCAGTGTGCCGTCAATATCAAAAAAAATCGC
>JAUMSA010000354.1 GCA_031293105.1 Butyricicoccus sp.
GAATAATAGGATGTGATGATGCGGTATATGATTTGGGCGCTTTTATACCGCAGAGCAAGTAGCGCAACCGGTCTATGGAAAGGGGATTTTATCCGCCTGGAAATAGACCTTTTTTATACCTTGTGCATGTTCAGCCCACGCGCTCGAACGGAATATGAAATTGCTGTGTGTCTTCTGCGATGAAGTTCCTTTGTTGCCTTGGAGCGCAGTTGGAAAGGAATGGTCATCCCGATGAATGAAGTTTTGCGCCAGGAAAAAAAGTATGCCATCAATCTGGCGGATGGTGTGTTCTTGGGAGGACGGCTGGGGTCTGTCATGCACGCCGACATCCACAATGGCGCCCAAGGATATGGTATCCGCTCGTTGTATTTCGACACGCCGGATGACCAGGATTTCTACGACAAGGTCGATGGCTTGGAACTGCGGCGTAAGATCCGGCTGAGAACCTACGGTGCCCGGTCGGATTTTGCCATGCTGGAAATGAAGCAGAAGGAGGGGCCATACCAGCGCAAGCGGTCGTTGCGGCTGCGGCGGGAGGACGCGCAGCGGCTGTGCCGGGGCGATTACCGGCCGCTGCAGGACTATGACGACCCTTTTGCGGCCGAGTGCTATGGGCTGATGCACTGTCGGTGTTACCGCCCCAAGGCCATTGTGGAGTACCACCGGCAGGCCTTCGTGGCCCGGGAAAATCACATCCGTATTACGCTGGACAGCCGGATTGTCGCTACCGAAGCTGGTTTCGATGTGTTTTCGGAGCGTTTGCCCCTGTACGCTGTGACCGACCCGTTCCACATGGTACTGGAAGTCAAGTACAACGGTTTCCTGCTCAGCTACATCAAGGACTTGCTGAATCTGGTGGAGCGTTCCGAATTGTCAGTTAGCAAGTATTGTCTGGCGCGGAGCATCTCCCTGAGCTTGCAGGGTTAATTTACGAGAAAAGGAGAACACGCACAATGCGAGAATATCTGTTTCAGATATTGGAGACCAGCGGCGGCGAGCTGACGGCAGAAGCCATTTGGCTGCGGCTGGTTGTATCGGCGGTGATCGCGGTATTCCTGTTTCTGTCTTACCGCCTCAGCCACAGCGGCAGCATTTACAGCGCTAAGTTCAATGTTTCGCTCGTGGCCTTAACCATCATTACCACCACGGTCATGATCGTTATCGGGAACAACATCGCCCTGTCCCTTGGCATGGTGGGCGCCCTGTCCATCGTCCGCTTCCGTACAGCGATCAAGGATTCCCGGGATACCGTCTATATTTTTTGGGCCATCGTGGTGGGCATCTGCTGCGGCTCCGGGGATTATTTAGTGGCAGCGGCGGGCAGCGCTGTGGTGTTTGCGGTGCTGCTGGTGTTCGGCCGGCTGCGGACTGACAATCGGGCGCTGCTGATTTTGCGGACGGCGCGGGTCAATGAGCAGAAGGTGGAGTCGCTGCTCTTTCAATATTACAAACCGAAGGCCATCCTGCGGGCCAAGAATACCACCGAGGAGAGCGTGGAGTACATCTATGAACTCAACGGAAAATACCTGCGGAAACCGGCGGGAGAGAAGGCTGCGGGGAAAAGCATTACCGACGCCGTTTATGAGATCGGCGGCATCGAATATTTTAATATTGTGATGCAGAATGATGAGATCAGCGGCTGACAAAAACCGAGAATAGGCAGGGGGTGGACGGGTGAAGTACAAGCTGTTTGGCGGAGCGATGGCGCTGGTCATGCTTTTGTGCGCGCTGGCGGCCACTGCCCTGGAAACCAAGACCGGAACGGCGCGCTATCATCAGCATCTGAGCGCCGCCCTGCCGGCGGAGGAATGCACCTGCGAGGGCACAGAGCTGTGCACCCACTTGCCTATTATTCGCATCGACACCGGCGGGCAATACATTCCGGGCGAGATCATTCGCGATCCGGAGAATGAAGAGATCGTTCTGGGTTATACGACAGCCGCCGATGGAGCGGAGGACATTCTGATCACCATTGAAACGGTGGAGGGCGAAGGCCTTTGGCATCATGCCTCGGACGAGGCCGACCAGAGCAGCTTGGCGCGGTTCCGCATCCGGGGAAACAGTTCGCGCAACTTCCATAAGAAAAGCTACCGGGTGAAATTGGTAGCAGACGAGACCGGCCTGAAGAACGAGGAACTGCCCTTGCTGGGGATGAATCCGGATAACGACTGGGCGCTGCACGGCCCCTTTTTGGATAAGACCCTGCTGCGCAATTATATGTGGATGAACATCTCGGCGGAAATCATGGGGTATGCGCCCAATGTCCGGTTTTGTGAGGTGCTTCTGGATGGAGAGTATCAGGGCGTCTATCTGCTGATGGAAACCATCAAGGAGGATGAATACCGCGTCGATCTGAGTGATTTCGAAGCCGGGGCCGGTTCGTATAGCTATCTTTTGGAAACCGACGGGATGACACAGGATGATATTCTCTCCAGCGGTGGAACGGAGGCGGTCGCCGAAAGCTATACCCTCTATACCCACCAAATGGAATTCGATGAGATGTCTACCACCATGTTCTGCATCCGTTATCCGCAAGCGGAGGTTTTGACCGAAGATGTGCTGGACTACATCCAGCGGGACATCAGCCGCGTGGAGCGGGGCCTCTATTCTTCCGACATGGTGACCGGGCGCTATGACTATGCGCGCGAACTGAATGTGGATTCCTTTGTGGACTACTATATTTTGCAGGAGTTTTTGGCGGTAAACGATGCCTTTTCCCGCTCGACTTTTCTCTATCGGGATATCCGGGGCAAGCTGAACATTGGCCCGGTGTGGGATTATAACAA
>JAUMSA010000115.1 GCA_031293105.1 Butyricicoccus sp.
GTATAGGTCAGCATGGAGGTGCCGATGATGAGCAGCATAATGCGCAGCACCATCTGGATGGCGGTAAAGATACCCTGCTTGGTGATGTGCAAAAAGCCCCACGACCAAAGCACGTCACCCGGGGTATAAAACAGGTTCAAAACCGCGGTAAAGACGACAATAAACAAAATCGGTTTCAGGCCGCGCACAACCATCTTTAAGTGCACCCGCGAAATGCGAATGACCGCCAGCAGGTATACAATCATCAGCCCATAGGAAACCGGCCCGCCGGCCAAGAACAGGGTGACAATCATGGCGATGACCAGCACGATCTTCACGCGCGGGTCAACCCGGTGTACCGCGCTGTTTCCGGGGAAAAACTGCCCGATGGTGATATCTCTCAGCATGTCTTCCCCTCCTTTTTGCAGGCGGCGAGCGCACGCACCGCGTCTTCGACCGTGAAGATGGACGGGTCGAGCGACAGGCCGCGGCGGTTCAGTTCCAGGATGACCTTGGTGATCTCCGGGATGTCCAGCCCGGCCGCGATGATCTCCTCGGCGTGCGAAAATACCTCGCGCGGGGTGCCGAGCAGCATGACCTTGGCGTCCTTCATCACGAGCATCCGGTCGGCCATGCGCGCCGCATCCTCCATCGAGTGGGTGACGAACAAAATGGTCGCGGCGGTCTGCTTATGGTATTCCTGAATCTCGGCAAAGATCTCGTCCCGGCCCGCCGGGTCGAGGCCCGCGGTCGGCTCGTCCAAAATGAGCACTTCGGGCCGCATGGCGATGACGCCCGCAATGGCTACGCGCCGTTTTTGGCCGCCCGACAGGGCAAACGGCGACTGGTCGGCCAGTTCGGGCGCCAGGCCGACAAAGGCCATCGCTTCGCGCACCCGCTCGTCGATCTCGGCTTGGCTCAGCCCCATGTTGGTCGGGCCAAAGGCGATATCCTTGGCAATGGTTTCTTCAAACAGCTGATACTCGGGATACTGGAACACCAGCCCCACCCGAAAACGGGTTTCCCGGCTGCATTTGCCCTTGGCATTCCAAATGGACTGCCCGGCCAGCAGCACTTCGCCCTCGGTGGGCTTTAACAGCCCATTGAAATGTTGGATGAGGGTGGATTTCCCCGAGCCGGTATGACCGATGATGCCCAGCACCTCGCCTTGTTTGATTTGCAGGTCTACATGGTCGAGCGCCTTGCGCTCAAAAGGGGTGCCTGCCCCGTAGACTTGGGTCAAGCCCCGTGTTTCTAAGATGTAAGACACGATCTAATTCCTTTCGTGTACCAAATTCACGCGGTCAAATACCGCTGTAAAATGTCCGCGCACTCCTCTACGCTCATCGCGTCAATCGGCAGGTCAGCGCCCGTCTGCTTGCGCAAGTCGTAAAGCACTTCAATCGTCTGCGGAACGGTCAGCGACGCCCGCCGCAGCTCGTCCACTCGGGTGAAAATCTCGCGCGGCACGCCATCCATGAGCACCTTGCCCTTGTGCATAACCACCACGCGCCCGGCCTGAACAGCCTCGTCCATATGGTGGGTGATGAGAATGACCGTGATGCCAAAATGCTGGTTGAGCTGCCGGATAACCCGCATGACCTCTTTGCGGCCCGCAGGGTCAAGCATGGCGGTCGGTTCGTCAAAGACCACACAGCGTGGCATCATGGCAATGACGCCCGCAATGGCCACGCGCTGCTTTTGGCCGCCCGACAACTTGTGCGGCGCATGGCCACGGTACTCGTACATGCCCACAGCTTTGAGGGCATCGTCCACCCGGCGGCGGATTTCCATAGGCGGCAGGCCCATGTTTTCCAGCGCAAAGGCAACGTCTTCCTCCACGACCGTGGCAACGATCTGGTTGTCCGGGTTTTGGAAAACCATCGCGCAGGTCTTGCGGATGTCGTACAGTTTGTTTTCGTCGGCTGTATCCATCTGGTCGACATAGACCTTACCGCCCGAAGGCAGGCGGATGGCGTTAAAATGTCCGGCCAGCGTGGATTTGCCCGAACCGTTGTGGCCGAGCACGGCGACAAACTCACCGCGGCCAATCGATAAGTCAATGCCGTTCAGCGCAAAATGGGCGTTGCCATTTTCGTCGTGATAGGCATAGGTCAGGTTTTCGGTTTTGATGATTTCAGACATGGTGTTTCATCCTTTTTCAGCGTCCAATAAACCGCGCAGATGAACCGCACGGCAGCACCAGGCCGGTCGACTGCACGGGCAGGCCGAGTTCCTGGGCTTCGATGTAACCGTCATGCTGCACACGCGCCGTGATGCCGAGCAGATAGGCCATCACGCTGGGAGCCAGGCCGGTCGAATAGCTGGAAATGAGCACAAAGAGCGGATGGTCGCTCAAAAGCTCCATGGTAAGCTTGACAAAGTCGGCCACATCCTCTTCGATCTTCCAGGTTTCGCCCGACGGCCCGCGGCCATAAGACGGCGGGTCCATGATGATGGCATCATACTTACGGCCGCGGCGGATCTCCCGCTGCACGAACTTCTTGCAGTCGTCCACAATCCAACGAATGGGACGGTCGGCCAGGCCGGACGATGCGGCGTTTTCCCGCGCCCACTGGGTCATGCCCTTGGACGCATCGACATGGCACACGCTCGCGCCCGCGGCGGCCGCCGCCAGCGTTGCGCCGCCCGTGTAGGCGAACAGGTTTAACACACTCACCGGCCGGCCGGCGGTGCGTACCTTTTCCATAATAAAATCCCAGTTGGCCGCCTGTTCGGGGAACAGGCCGGTGTGCTTGAAGCTCATGGGTTTTAAGTTGAAGGTCAATTCTTTATAGGAGATGGTCCACTGGGCGGGCAGCTTGCGAATCTCCCATTGGCCGCCGCCCGATTTGGAGCGGTGGTAGATCGCGTTCGCCCGTTTCCAAGCGTTTACCGAATCGATCTTGGGCCAGATCGCCTGCGGGTCCGGGCGCACCAGAATATGCGGTCCCCATTTTTCGACCTTTTCTCCACCGCCGCAATCCAAAACGGCATAATCCGACCAGTTGTTTGCAATCCACATGTGGGCATGTCCCCATTTCTACTCATAATTATGGCATAGTATCACATTATACCTACCTATTTTATCATCTATACGCCCCATATGCAACGGTGAAACCGCGCAAACAACCCCACAGAATTCCGCCCCGATTTGACGGATTCTTGCGTTTTGGCGGACTCCATGCTATAATTGTGTCCACCCTTGGGCAGCGTGGCCTTGCGGCCTGCGCCTGGCGGAAACTCGGAAAGCAGGTGGATGTATGAACGGTTTTCTCCCGATCAGCAAACAGGATATGGTGGACCGCGGCTGGTACTATTGTGATTTTCTGCTGGTCACCGGCGATGCGTACATCGATCACCCGTCGTTCGGCACCGCGATCATCTCGCGGGTACTCGAGGACGCCGGGTTCCGCGTGGCGATTTTAAGCCAGCCCGATTTTACCAGCGAAGCCGATTTCCTCGCCATGGGCCGCCCGCGCTACGCGGTGCTGGTCAATGCGGGCAATATCGACTCTATGGTCGCCCACTATACGGCCGCCAAAAAGCGCCGCCACGACGATGCTTACACCCCGGGCGGCATGGGCGGCAAGCGCCCCGACCGCGCCGCGACCGTCTATGCCATGTTGGCGCGCCGCGCCTTCCCGGATACGCCGGTCATTTTGGGCGGCATCGAGGCCAGCCTGCGGCGGTTTGCCCATTACGATTACTGGTCCGACCAGATCATGCCCTCGATCTTGTCCTCCTCGGGCGCGGATGCGCTGATGTACGGCATGGGCGAGCGCTCGGTCGTCGAACTGGCGCGCGCGTTCAAATCCGGCAAAAAGGGCAACGATTTGTGGCGCACGATTCGCGGCATGGGGTATTTTGCCCATCCGGGCGAGGATATCCCCTTCCCGACCGTCGAATGCCCATCCTATGAAGACGTGCTGGCCGACAAGGCGGCCTATGCCCGTTCGGTCATGCTGCAATATGAGCAGGCCGACCATGTGCGCGGCAAAGCGGTCTTGCAGCGCCACGGTAAGCGCATCTTTGTGCAAAACCCGCCCGCCCTGCCGCTGACCACGGCCGAGATGGACAAGGTCTACGGCCTTCCTTATATGCGCACATATCATCCGTCCTATGAGGCGCTGGGCGGTGTGCCCGCCATTCAGGAAGTGCAGTTTTCCATCATCCACAACCGCGGCTGCTTTGGCGCCTGCAACTTCTGCGCCCTGGCCTTCCACCAGGGGCGGTACATCCAGGCGCGCAGCCACGAATCGGTGGTACACGAAGCCGAACAGATTGCCAAGCATCCGGATTTCAAGGGATACATCCACGATGTCGGCGGGCCGACGGCCAACTTCCGCTTCCCCTCCTGCAAGCAGCAGGAAAAGCACGGCCTGTGCGCCAAAAAGCGCTGCCTGTTCCCGGAGGCCTGCGGCAATTTGGAAGCCGACCACCGCGATTATCTATCGCTTTTGCGCAAGCTGCGGCAGATTGAAGGCGTCAAAAAGGTGTTTGTGCGCTCGGGCCTACGGTATGACTATATGATGGCCGACAACAACGACGAGTTCTTCTTAGAGCTTATCAAGTATCACATTTCCGGGCAGCTCAAGGTCGCGCCCGAGCACATGAGCGACCACGCGCTCTACTACATGGGCAAGCCGTCCTTCTCGATCTATGAGAAGTTCCGCGAACGGTATACGCGCATCAACGAAAAACTGGGGAAGAAGCAATATCTAGTGCCTTACCTGATGAGTTCGCACCCGGGCGCGACGCTGGATGACGCCATCCTGCTGGCCGAATACCTCAACCGGGTCGGTTACATGCCCGAGCAGGTGCAGGACTTCTATCCCACTCCGGGCACCCTGTCCACGGCTATGTATTATTCCGGTCTGGACCCGCGCACGATGAAGCCGGTCTATGTGGCCAAGACCGCCGAAGAAAAGGCCATGCAGCGTGCGCTGCTGCAATGGCGGCGGCCGGACAAACGCCCCATCGTCCTCGCGGCACTCAAGAAGGCCGGACGCGAAGACCTGATCGGGTTCGGCAAAGAATGCCTCATCCGTCCCGCAAGAGGACAGGGTATACCCCATGCAGGGCGCAAAACCGCGCCGCATCGCGGCGGCAAGGCGGCCGGTCCTGCCGATGCCGGACGGCACAAACCGATGGCGCGCAAAAAAGGCTGGGCTAAGCCCAAGAAAAAGAAATAAACAAAAGGCGAGAGCGTTTGAACCGCCCCAGATTGTGCGGACAGCACAAAAAAGAGGCCTACAAGAGTAGAATAGACTGAATTAAAGACTGGCTTGGCGAAGCGAGAGCGGAGCCAGGCCAGTCTTTGTCTGGAGCCGCTCGTAATTGTAGAAAT
>JAUMSA010000122.1 GCA_031293105.1 Butyricicoccus sp.
TATATTTTCCGTTGATTAGCGAAAGCGTATAGCTGAATCCGGTGGTTCCCAGGCTTTCATTTGCAATGCATCGCTTTCCCATCTTACACTCTCCTTTTAGTAAGTATCGCACTTTTATGTGCGTACTTGTTTTCTGCTCGGTTCTTGCTATGATTATAATATCATAAAAAAACAAAGTCAATCTTGGGTATGAAGGGGGAAGGACTATGCCGTATGATTCGTGATGGGGTACGTCATTCTAAGTCAGAAATCGGACTATTTGACAGAAGCGCAAATTCTTTTTCGGAGGCAATTACCATGAGAGCAGAAATCAAAGAGTATCAAGCAGTCGAAGAGGCCGCGAAGAAATTTGTCAAGAGCGTAGCCGAGGGTAACAGCCAATATGCCAAGGAACTCTTTCTTGATGAGGCGGTTCTGTTTGGCCGTCTGAACGGCGTGCTGGAGCATGGCTCCATCGAGCAGTTCTATCACAATGTGGACACCACCCCCGGGAACCCCAAGTTTCATGCGCGTGTGGATGTGTTGATGGTCGAGGAGGAACTGGCGGTCGCCCGCGTACTGGAAGAAGGCTGGGGTGGCAGCATCAACTTTACCGATGTGTTGCTCATGCTCAAGATAGACGGCCAGTGGAAGTGTGCTGCAAAGGCTTACAACCAGAACTCCAATACCATTCAGAAATAAAGTTGCCTCGATCGGCCATTTGAAAGGGTGGCAAACAATTTAAAAGGAGGATTTTCCCAATGAGCAAAAAAATTATTGTAATCACGGGCAGCCCGCGCAAGAACGGAAACAGCTTTGCCATGACCGATGCCTTCATCCAGGCGGCAGAGGCTAAGGGGCATCAGGTAACCCGGTTTGATGCTGCCATGATGAACGTGGGCGGTTGCCACGCCTGTGAGACCTGCTATAAGACAGGCAAGGCTTGTTCTTTTAACGATGACTTTAATACCATTGCCCCGGTTATTCTGGAATCGGATGCGATTGTCTTTACCATGCCGGTCTATTGGTATTCCATCCCCGCGCAGATCAAGAGCGTAATCGATAAAATCTTCTCGCTGGTAGTCGGAGGTAAGGATATTACAGGGAAAGAGTGCGCTTTAATCGCCTGCTGCGAAGAAGAAGACCCGACCGTACTGGATGGCGTACGCATTCCGATCGAGCGTACTGCTGCGCTGAATAAATGGAAGATGGTGGGCGAAGTACTAGTGCCTGGCGTTCTGAAGGTGGGAGACATCGACAAGACCGACGGCTGCAAACAGGCCGCTGCGCTCGCGGATAAAATCTAATACCGGGATTCTCTATGAGCAAAAAAATTGTCATTTTAAACGGCAGTCCCCGCCCAAACGGCAATACCACTGCACTGGTTCAAGCGTTTACCGAGGGAGCCGAGCATGCAGGCCATACGGTCACCGTGTTTTCTCTGGGGCAAATGGACATCCATGGCTGCAAAGGCTGTTTCGGCGGCGACAGTGATCGGGATTGTCCCTGCGTCCAGCAGGACGATATGAACCAGATTTACCCGGCCGTTCGGGACTGTGATGTCGTCGTACTCGCAAGTCCTTTGTATTACTGGACGATGAGCGGCCAGCTCCGCACCGCACTCGACCGTCTGTTTGCCTTGGAGGAAGGAGGCAAGAACCTATTGCGCGGTAATGGGAAATCTTCCGCTCTGCTGATGGCCGCGGAAGGGCATGGGTTTGAAGATGCTGTCCTCTATTACAACCACCTGATGGAGCATCTACGGTGGCAGAACCTGGGCCATGTGTTGGCTGGCGGGAACATGGAGGTCGGCGATATCCAAGGCAAGCTGGAAATCCAGCAAGCTTATGAGCTTGGTGCTTCGATTTGATATTAAAACATCTGCCTACATACCCACCGATTAAGCTGCCGCACCTCATGAAATATGAGGGGCGGCAGTTTTATGATGGCATGGTATTTTGATCCTCGGTTCCAATAAGCACCCGATTGAATACTGGACAAAGCTTTTTTAGAACATGCGGATGGTCTGCATATTGTATGATATGCTATACTGTTCCATTTAAAAAGGAGCATATTTTTACACACCTTCTAACAGGAGAATAAATTTATCCTGTCAGGAGGTTTTTAAATATCGCCATTGGGAAATTTGATTCATGGTTCCATTTTGACCCGTATGTAGGTACAGAAGAATTGGCACATCAGGAGATGATTGCGGCCATCGTCTATCAGTTGACCCGCAACCTGACCATGGAGCAGATCAAACAAGGCGGCTTTGATGCCTATTTCGTAGATCACACGACGGGCATTTATCCGCAATCGGCGGCAGGCGTTCCGTTCAGTGCCTCGGCTCTGCAATGCAAGGGCGATGCCATTACCGATTTGATGGAAGACCTCGCAGCAGATGCTGCGAGGGGGCACAACTTGAAAAAAACGGACAATGGACTATAATATGGAGTAGGGTATTTTCATATGGAAGGGGATTTTTATGCGTATTTTGGTGGCGGAAGATGAAAAAGACCTCAATCGGTTGGTCTGCAAAACGTTGGAGCGCGCGGGATATGGCGTCGATGCCTGTTATGACGGGGAATCGGCGCTCGATTATGCCGCAGGGGCGACCTACGACTGCATTTTACTCGATATCATGATGCCGAAATTGGATGGACATGAGGTTTTGCGCGCGCTGCGCAACAAGGGGAGCGCCACCCCGGTCATTTTCCTGACCGCGCGCGACAGTATTCACGACCGCATCACCGGTTTGGACTTGGGCGCGGACGATTATCTGGTCAAGCCCTTTGATTTGGATGAACTGCTGGCCCGTATTCGCGCGGCCACGCGAAAATACGGCACTCAAAAAACCAGTGTGCTGACCCTGGCTGATTTGACCGTGGACACCAGCAGTCATACGGTCACCCGGGCCGGACAGAACATTAAGCTGTCAGCCAAGGAATACTCTATCTTGGAATATATGATGCAGCACAAAGGCACGGTTATCTCGCGTGCCCGGCTGGAAGACCACATTTGGAACTACGATTATACGGGCGGCTCCAATGTGGTGGATGTCTATATCACCTATCTGCGCAAAAAGATCGACCAGGGGTTTGATAAGAAACTGCTGCACACTGTGCGCGGCGCCGGATGGATCTTAAAGGAGGACACGTGAAACGGCTTTCGGTAAAACTCAAACTGACCTTATGGATTACGCTGCTCATGCTTTTGTTTGTCACCTTGGTGCTCGGCTTTTTGGTGGCGATCAGCAGCTCGGTGGTGACCGAAAACACCTATGATCAGCTGAACAATGTCCTGCGCAGCAATGTACTGTACATTTCCCGTGACCAGGGCAAACTGGTCTTTGACGACGGATTCTCATTTACCCAAAATGGGGTCTATACGCTGGTGTACAGTGAAAGCGGCGCCCTGCTTGCCGGCCAGCCGCCATTGGCATTCCCCGAAGAAGTCGAATTTGAAAGCGGCGTCATTCAGCCGGTGGAGAGCGAAAACGGAACCTATTATGTGCTGGACTATTGGCTGCCCTTTGGCTGGGATGACGGCGTCTGGGTGCGCGGCATGATTCAGGCTCCGGATGTGGCCGATGTGGTCGATGATATGATCGGTCTAACGATTCTACTGTTGCCGCTCTTGGTCATTTTTGGTGCTTTGGGCGCCTATTTGCTGGCACGATCCACCTTCCGGCCGATTGACCGCATCATCCGCGCCGCAGGCGCAATCGAGGAGGGCAGCGACTTGTCCGAGCGCATTGGTTTACCGCCCGGACAAGATGAGATTAGCCGGCTCGGACAAGCCTTTGATAATATGTTTGCCCGTCTGGAAACCTCCTTTGAGTCGGAAAAACAATTTACCTCCGACGCTTCGCACGAATTGCGTACCCCGGTTGCTGTCATTCTGGCGCAATGCGACGAAGCGCAGCGGCATGCACAGACCCCCGAACAATATGCCCAAGCTATCGAAGTCATCGACCGGCAGGCAAAAAAGATGTCCGCACTCATTCAGCAGCTTTTGCAGATGACCCGCTTGGAACAGGGCACCCAGCGTGCCAGCTTTGAGGAAGCCGACTTGAGCGCCTTGGTAGAGATTATCTGCGCCGAGCAACCCGCCTTTCCACAGGGTATCACCTTGCAAACCAGCATCCAGCCCGATGTGACCGCTTGGTTTGATGTAACGCTCATGAGCCGCCTGCTGCAAAACCTCATCAGCAATGCGGCCAGATATGGCCGTCCGCAGGGCCATATCTGGGTATCTCTGACCCATACCGACGATACGATTGAGCTGGCCGTGCGGGACGATGGCATCGGCATCCCGGAAGCAAAGCTCGATAAAATTTGGCAGCGTTTTTATCAAGTTGATCCCGCCCGTGCCGGCAACCGGGGAACCGGCCTAGGACTGACCATGGTGCGGCAGATTGCCCAGCTTCATGGCGGCGAAGTGACCGTACAGAGTGCCGAAGGGGTGGGAAGCTGCTTTACCCTGCGCTTTCCAGACACGCCACAGGAGCCTCAAAAAAAAGAAAAAGATTTTTAAAGATTCTAATGAGATTCTAATATTGGATTGGTATGCTGTATATGAACTTAAACGAAAGGCGTGAATGAACATGAAAAAAAGATTTTTGATTATAGCAGCATCCCTGGCATTGGCCTCCACCCTGGCGGGTTGTTCTTCAGCCGCACAGGGCAAGCAGACCCAAGACCTCATCAGTTTGGACGAAGCCAAGACCGCTGCATTAAGCGCTTCGCAGATTGATGCCACAGGCGCCTCCTTCTCCACCGCCGAACTGAGTGAAAAGAACGGCATCCCGTATTATGAGGTTGATTTCACGGCCGATGGTCTGGAATATCGTTACGCGATCGACGCCCAGACCGGTACAGTCATTGAATCCACCAGTGGGGCGGCTGCAAACGCCAATGCGGCAGCGGCATCGACGGGTACCGCGTCGGGTGCGATTGACGAAGCCAAAGCCAAGCAGATCGCTCTCGAACATGCAGGCGTCACCGAAGGCGATACGTCGTTCCTGTGGGCAAAGCTCGATATGGACGATGGCGTTCAGGTTTATGAAGTAGAGTTCTACGTTTCGGCGACCAACACCGAATACGATTACGAGATCGATGCTTCCACGGGCGCGATTCGCAGCTTTGACCACGAAGCGGAAAACTATACGCACGACACCACCTCGCATTCTTCTGGAACCACCAACAATTCCTCGGGAACGAGCAGCAGCAATGCCACCAAGAGCGAAGCCGAGATTCGGCAGATCGCGCTGGCCAAAGTACCAGGTGCAACCGCAAATGACATCCAGCTCAAACTGGACCGGGATGACGGCCGCTTGAGCTACGAAGGTAAGATTATCTATCAAGGCATGGAGTATGAGTTCGAAATCGACGCATACAGCGGCGCTATCCGGGAGTGGGACGCCGAATCGGTCTATGATTGATAATACAACAACCAAATGATTTTTAGGAGGAAAAGGAACATGAAAAAATTACTTTGCACCGTGGCTCTGGCTGCCATGCTCTGCACCGCCGCATCGGCCGCAAACGGCTCTTACAACGTATCGGCCACCCTTCGCCCGGACATTTCGGTCCAGATCGACGGCGTCGAGCGCATCTTCTATCACGTTGACGGCAACGAGATTCATCCGATCAGCTATAACGATACCACCTATCTGCCGCTGCGCGCCATCGGCGAACTGATGGATAAGAACGTCAACTGGGATGCGACCACCAACACCGCAACTTTGAGTTCTCCGCGTGTCACACCTAATACCACCGGCACACCGGATGCCAACGCGCAGACCATGGCCGTGACCTTTACGGCTGAGCCGAGCTATACCATCGTCATCGACGGCACCGTCCGGACCTTCCGCGATGCAAGGGGAAATCAGACCTACCCTATGATTTACAACCAATCGATCTATCTACCCATCCGCGCCATCGGCGAAATCATGGGCAAGAATGTAGCGTGGAATGAGCAGACCCAGACCGTCTTTTTGAACAATCCGAGCACCACGGGCGGTACGGTGACCGACTTTGACACCTCGAACCCGACGACCACTCCGTCTACGCCCAGCACGCCCTCTACGCCCAGCCAGACCACCGGTTCGGTCACGGTTGAGCAGGCCAAGCAGATCGCTTTGAACCATGCAGGCAAGTCCAGCAGCCAGGTTACGTTCGTCAAGGCCCGGCAGGATTGGGACGATGGCCGTCAGATTTATGAGATCGAATTCATCGCGCAGTCTGGTTCGGGATACACCGAATACGACTATGAGATCGAAGTTTCCACCGGCAAGATTGTTAGCTACGACTATGACGCGGAAGGCTATACCCCTACGGTAAATCCGGGTACGAGCACAACCGCAATCACCGAAGCCCGCGCCAAGGAAATCGCGCTGGCCCGTGTACCGGGTGCGACCACGGCCAACATCTACGAGTTCAAGCTCGACTGGGATGACGGCCGCCAGGAATACGAAGGTAAGATCATTTACCAGTACAAGGAATATGAGTTTGCCATCAATGCGTCTACTGGTGCGATCATTGAATGGGATGTAGAATCCATTTACGACTAATGCCCACCCTTTTTCTCCCCCTGCCGCAGCCAAAGGCTGCGGCAGGGGGCTTTTTTTCGCTTCTGGTGCATAGATTGACACCAAAGGAGGCAGATATACTTATGAAACGTCCAACCATTGTCTGTCAAAGTGTATGCCAAAGCGGAGCGGGACGGGCGCAGCGACTGCTGGACTGCTGGATGAAACTGGCGGAAGAGGCAGGTGGAGCAAAATGAAGGCAGCGCTGTATTGCCGTCTGTCCGAAGAGGACCGCTGCAAGGCCGATCCGGCAGCCGATAGCCAGAGCATCCAAAATCAAAAAGCCATGCTGCTGGCCTATGCCAGGGAGCAAGGCTGGGATGTCTACCGCCTGTACAGCGATGACGATTACACGGGCGCCGACCGCAACCGGCCGGCCTTCCAGCAGCTTTTGCGGGATGCGCAAGCCAAGCGGTTCAACATTGTGCTGTGCAAGACCCAGTCGCGCTTTACCCGCGAAATGGAGGTCGTAGAAACCTATCTGCATGGGCTGTTTCCCTTGTGGGGCATCCGGTTTGTGAGTATTGTCGATCATGCGGATACGGCGAACAAAGGCAACAAAAAAGCCCGGCAGATCAACGGGCTCATCAATGAATGGTATTTAGAGGATATGTCGGACAGCATCAAAAGCGTGCTGGACGCCAAGCGCCGGGCGGGGTGCCATATTGGAGCCTTTGCGCTCTATGGCTACCGCAAGGACCCGGCGCGCAAGGGGCATCTGCTGGTGGATGAAGAAGCGGCTGCCGTGGTGCAGGAAGCGTTCCGCTTGTTTGCCGCCGGGCAGGGGAAGACCGAGATTGCGCGCCGGTTCAATGCACGCGGTCTGCTCAACCCCACAGCCTACAAGCAGCAAAAGGGGCTATCCTACCGGCAGGCGCATGGCGGCACGCGCTGGACCTATGCCACGGTCGGCCGCTTGCTGACCAATGAGATTTACTGCGGCAACATGGTTCAGGGGCGGTATGGCAGCGTGTCCTATAAGACCAAACAAAACAGGCCGCGTCCGCGCGACCAGTGGTTTCGGGTGGAAGGCACCCATGAAGCCATTATCAGCCCTGCCTTGTGGCAGCGGGTGCAGGAGCGCCTGCGGAAACGCGCCCGGCCGGGTACACCCGTCCCCAACCCTTTGGCAGGGAAGGTATACTGCATCAGCTGCGGCTGTCCGCTGCGCATCAGCTCGGCACATGGCAAACGCTATCTGCGATGCCCGACCCATACCGCCGACCGGGCGGCCTGTCCGGGGGTATTTTTGGAGCTGGATGCGCTGGAAACCGCGCTGCTGGACGAATTGCGCCGCCTGACCCAAACCATGCTCGGGAAGCAGGGGGATTGGGACGCCCTGCTGGCGCAGGGCATGACCATGGCGATGGCCCAAATCATGCTCGATCGTGTCCAGGCCGGGCCGCGGCAGGAAAACCGCATTCCAGTTCAGATTCTTTGGAAGTTTTGAGGTTGTCAGTCGCCGCGCAGCAGAGCAGAAGGCACGCACAACCTACGATAACCTGCTGCGTTTGGTAGACGACCCTGATGTGCGCGACCCGATCAAATTCCTGCGCCAGCGGGAAGTGACGCACTTCCAACGCTTTGGCGAAGCAAACCATACAAAGTTAAGTCGATTGCATCCCGGGTATACCTCGGCCCATAGGGGACGGTTTTTACCACATTTTTACCTGCTGAATAGTCCATGTGGATGGGAAAATCTTGATTCAAAGGCAAAGGACTGATAAAATAAAAGTAATCACACTCCATAAAGCAGATGGGGGAAAACAAAGGAGAAAAGAAGATGAAAAAACAAGGATGGAAACGGTGCACGGCAGCTGCACTTGCAATGGGGTTATTTTGTACAGCTGTACCAGTGGCTGGCGCGGCCGGACTGGATTCCTTCACGCGCACGGACTCCTATCAGAATGGAATGTTCACCGATGTGCCGGCCAATGCCTGGTATGCGGAGAATGTAGCGGCCGCCTATGAACTCGACCTGATGAAGGGTAGCTCATCCACGCAGTTCAGCCCGTTAGACAATCTGACGGTAGCCGAAATGTTGACCATAGCCTGCCGGATTCATGCGATTTATTACACGGGAAAGGCAGAGTTTCCCCAGAGTACGCCGTGGTATCAGGTATATGTCGATTATGCCACCGAAAACGGCCTGATTGCACCCGGTCAGTTCGCTGATTGGGAAGCCAATGCCACCCGAGCTCAATTCGCAGCCGTGATGGCCAATGCGGTACCTGAGGAAGCGCTGCCTGCGATCAATACCATTCCGGACGGCCAGATTCCTGATGTACCGGCCGGGTCTTTGGGATATGACGCGATTTATTGCCTGTACCGGGCCGGTGTGCTGGTAGGTAATGACGCTGCGGGAACCTTTACCCCGAATGCATCCATCCAGCGCAATGAGGTAGCTGCATTGGTGACCCGGATAGCGGAGCCAGAACTGCGGCAGTCGGTCTCGCTTCAGCAGAGCGAACCCCTGAATACCGATGTATACTGGCGGAATTCCATTCAGGCGCCCAATATCTTTGAGTTCCGGGCAGATGGTACCGTTGTCCACTATTTTATGGAGCCGGGCCAGGCCATCCGGCCGGAGGCGCTTGAACTGTACCGCACCGGACGCTATCAGCTGAATGGAAACAAGCTGACACTCACTTGGGGAGATTGGAGGCAGACGCTGGAGATGGTGACACCGGAATCGCTCAAGGCCAAGGGCTTTTCGATGAGTGACATCTCGGAAACTGTTCCGTCCGGTACAAAATTCTTCTATGACACCGCGTTTGTCGAGACCGATATGCCTGAGCAGGCAAACTATATGGTCCCAACCGATGTTAAAGTAGCTGCGCCGTCCAGTAACCTGTATAGCGGCGACCGGCTGACTGTTACCGGTACGCTGAATAAAATTAATTACACCGCGCCGAACGGCACGGCAAACAGCGCTTACATCCTCGAGCTGTCTCAGCCGCAGACCTGGACGATGTACGACGAAAGTATTCTGGGACCGGAAGCTGTGAAGAAAACAATCGACCAGATTCAAGTCAGCTTCGCACAGGGTGATATGGAATCCCTGGTGGGCAAGCAGGTCACAGTCAGCGGAGAGGTGATGTTTGGCCATACAGCATATCATCTGACGACCATCGTTCTGATGAACAGCATAGTAGGCTGAGCAGCCAGACGGTAACGAGAAGGCAGCGCCTTTCGGAGACAACCTTATCAGAGGGAAAAGCCCCGTTTGTTCGACACGAACAAACGGGGCTTTTTATGTCAGCAAGTATTGGAATCATCAAGGTAGATTATAGATTCCAAACGATTTGTATACTGCCGTCCTCTTGGATTAGGATTTTATGTATCATAATCATGGCAACCGCTTTCTTCCGTGGATAGTCGGCGGTTTTCCAGGACTCTGCCAGATTGACTGCAACATCTGTTTCCGATTCCCGGCTTTTCAGTTTTTCTATTCGTGTGTACAGGGCCAGCCGATCTTGCTTGAGTTGTGTGGCTTTCTGATTGGCAATGGCCAGCAGATCATCATTGAATCCACTATTCAGCATGGTATCCAGCAGCTGCTTCTCGGTCTGTTCGATGGACTTGATCTTCAGCTTTAGGTCATTGATTTCGCTGTAATCCACGTTGGGGGTAGGAAGCCCGGTCTCTTTTCGATCTGCCAGTTTCTCCGCAATGCAGTCATAGACCAGATTTTCCAGGTCCTCCGCATAGATGGAAACCTTTGGTCCGGTACAGATTTTCTTATGGGATTTGCCGGTGCAGTTAAAGTACCGCCGCACCTCGCCACTTTGATTGGCCTTCCCTTTGATGATGGTCATCGTACATCCGCACTTCTCGCACACTACTTTTCCGGCCAGCCAACTGGTGGGATTGCTGTAGCTGTTGGTGATCTGCCGGTTCTTTTCTAGTTTTTGCTGGCATTTGAGCCAGATAGAGGAATCTATAAGGCCAGGATGCGTTAAAAGAACCAGCTTCATATCCGACCAGTCGGAATTGGCAGAATCGTGCTTGGTATGGCCGTAAAGCTGGGCCCCGTACTCTCCAGTGAACAGGGTGACATCGGTGATAATCTGTGTCCTATGCCGGTCGTAATAGTCGTAGATATCCGAATCCGCTTTGACATAGATCGGGTTTTTCAAGAGCGTGGAGAGCTTGGCCGTTGTCCAGTGGCTTCCGTTCAGCGGTTGTTTGCCCTCCGCGACCAGAAGATTCAATAATCGACGAAGCGAGACATTTTCCTGGGCATAGACTTCAAAGATATACCGTACCTGCTCTGCCTCGGAGGGGATGGGGTCGAGCCGCTTCGTCTTGACATTGTGAATGGTCGTAGGCACCAATGCAAATCCATAGGGCCGACGGCCTCCCATATAAAAACCCATCTCGCTGCGATGGGCATAGGCCTGGGTGACTCGATTGATGATGGAAGTTCGCTCAAACTCTGCAAAGACCATCAAGATCTTGACAATCAATTCCCCATAGGGGGAGGCGGTGTCAAATGACTCCTGGGACGACACAAATTCGACCTTATGCGCCTTAAATTCTTGCAGGATGTTCATAAAATCCGAGAGGGAACGGCTGATTCGGTCCAGTTTATAGACAATCACTTTGCTGACTTTGCCCTCGCGAACCAGTTTCATCATATTCTGAAAGCCGTCGCGATGAATATTGCCGCCCGAAAAGCCGTTGTCTACAAAAGTCACGATCTTTTCGCTCCGCTCCTCGGGTTTTATCATCATTTTGCAATATTCAATTTGTGTTTCGCAGCTGATGCTGTTTTCCCGCTCCACCGATTTGCGGGCATACAAAATAAGCACATGGAACCCCCCCTTTTTGGATACGATGCCCCGGTTAAGTGGGGGTGTTTGTCATCGCGTTCAATGCGCAGGTCAATTCCGCCATCAGCCGTTCTTGCTGTGCCGGGTATTCCCAGGAAAGTGTCGTGTGCTCCACACGATGCCGGACCGATTTGATATCGGTATACTCTTCCAACAGCTTGATCATCGCAATACCTCCTAATTGCCTTGATCGGGGAATCGGGCAATTCCATCTGTTACAAGAATATGCGTGAAAGCGCCGCATCTTTCATCATGAATTTGTGGCAAGTTCCGGAATGGACGTGCGGAAAAAAGTGGAGAAGCAGACTTGCCGTTCCTATGGCATTGCCACAGCGGCTTCCCTTGTGGACGCTTGCGGCGATATTTCAGATTATCACCTAGCCCCAATCCCTACGCACAGGCAGAAAAAGAGGACCTCCATAAGGAGATCCTCTTGCTTGGATTTGGAACCGAATCGGCATGATACCCCCGGTTCCACTGGGGGTGGACAAAAAAGACTATTTATCGTACCGAACAGGTGTCAGCATCTTGTGCAACCACCAAATCATCGGAACCCAAAAGATGAAAGCAACATCGGCCTTTTCCGCTTCGTTTGGCTTGATACAGCATGCGGTCGGTTTCTGTATATATCGTATCATAGGAGACACAAGAGGTACATGTACAGACCCCCACGCTACAGCAGACGCCAATGGATTGCCCATCCCAGCGAATATCGGATAGTTCTTTGATAATTTGGGCGCCCAAAGCCAATGCCGCTTCCTGCTCGAGGGATTGGGTAAATATGACCGCGAACTCGTCCCCGCCAATGCGGCCGATCCCAGCCGATTGAGAAAAAACCAGACGCAAGCTGTCTGCTGTTTCCACGAGCACCCGGTCCCCGCATGGATGGCCGTATTGATCATTGACCGATTTAAAATCGTCCAGGTCAACGATAAATAATGTAAACCCTTTCCGCGAAGCATACTGTAAATATTGATCGGCATGGCACTCTAAGGTGATCTTATTCAAAAGTCCGGTCAAAGGGTCGGTTTTTGCCAGTTCTTGCAGTTTGATATTAATTTGGTTGATCTGTTGTTGCTGCTGTAGGCTCACAGAAGCGTGATGTGCCCGTGTCAGTGAAACCAAAAGCGCCACAGCAAACGTAATGGTCAAATTCAGCTCTTGTCCCGAAGACATATGAGAAGCAACTAGGAGCTGGAATAAAAGATATCCCGAGCCAAAACAGATTAAGCTGAAAATGCTGGACATTTGAATAAAGGCAGACAGCCCCAAAAGCGCGGTTGTAAAAACCGTGACCCCTGCATTGGCATTGCGATGTAGGTCATAGGCATTTAAACAGAGGTTCCACAGAAAGATAAGCAGAATCACTGTATATTGTGCAGTCCATTGTTTTGGAAAACTGGTTTTTCGCAGACACTTTCGAATCAGCATCCAGAACCCTACCACCGCAAGTAAGGTACAATACATTCCAAAATAGATGCGGTTATTGAGAGTGCGAAGCCCAGACGGGGACCATAGAACTACTCGGGCAATATTATACAGTTCTGTCACAGCAATAATCAGACAGATGACGAACAAAGAAATATCATTCTTTTTCACCGAATCTTGTAGAAATTCCGGACGGATAGAAGGGGGAATTTGTAGAAAATCAAGTAATTTGGCTCTCATGGTGTATCCTCCTGCCATATGGACTTCTTAGTCCGTTTCGTCGCTTTCGGCTTCACGGTACTCAAAAAAGGTGAGGATTGCCGTTCCTTTGATGGTTCCGTCCTCTTGTTGACTGAGTTGCACATCGGTCAATAAACTGCGCAGCGGATTGTCGTGCAGACGCTGTACAATCGTGCGCGCCTGCTCATAGTTTCCACAGGTAAAGGGAATGGTCACTTGCCGGTTTAAAACCGAGGTATTGGTCTGATTCTCCTGAAAGGACAGGGAATATTCCTGGCAGCTCGCTAGAACCGTGTGGAGTTCGATCATAACCGCTTGGAGATTGTCATACTCCGGCATGGCGGGAAGGGCATCCGGCGAATCCAGCAATTGTTCCATTTGTTGCAAATCGGTCAGCTGGGTTTGTAGCTGCTCATACTGTTTCTGGCTTTGGGCGATTTGGGATTGCAGGGACGTGGTGCGCTGCGACAACGGCATATAGAAGAGCAGTACATACCCGCTGATGACGGCAATCACCGCCAGACAAACCAACAGCACCCGTTCCCGGATGGATAGTTTTCTCATGATTGGGTTTCCTCCTCTTGAGCAGCTTCAAAATAGACGTGGATTTCGACCAGCCCATGCTGATCTTCGGTCGATGCGGCGGTATCGACACTGGCGTTCGCTACCAGGGGAGATTGCTCCAACTGGGTGACCAAATAGGCCGATTGCTCGAGCGTCACACCGGTGAAGGTCAACAGAACTTTATTTTCGGAGATGGAGACCTGTACAATCTGAGCGGGCGCCTGAATAGCCTGGTCGATCAGATTTAAAATCTCCAGACAGTCCACCTGGGCCTGCTCTTCGGGGGTGGGGCGGATGCGAATGTATTCCTTTTGCACCGCTGCGTAGTCTTGCAGCTGTTCGAGCGCGGATGCGGTCTGTTCCTCCAGCGCCAGCGCCTGGGCTTCCAACTGGTTCGCCGTACTCCAGGGGTCATAAACCAGAAATTTGGCCAGACCGAGCAGGATGGCCAGCACGAAAAGGAGATAGAGCGCAACCGTGGCGGGAGCAGAGGTGCGGTCCATTTTAAAATAGAGGTTCATGGAATGCTTGGTTGGATAGACCGGTTTCTTGCCCTTGATGAGGTCGCGAATATCCATATTGAGCTTCATTGGTTTATCCTTCCTTTCCGGCGTCGGTCAGCAGCCCTGCGGCGCAGACATAGGTACCCCATTGGTTGTGTTCCCCTGCACCTGTCTCTTA
>JAUMSA010000229.1 GCA_031293105.1 Butyricicoccus sp.
CTGTGTGGTCGCGTGAATATTCACGACTTTATTGCTGGAACGTTGTGTATCTGCGGTATAGGAAAGGGAATCCTCTGGCGCTGCAGCGGATGGCGACGGGGCCGCGGCGGCTGCCGGCTGCTGAGATCTTGGAACGAACTCTTCGTAATCGTCCTCCATATCCTCGCCTTTGACCCAGTCTAAAAATCCCTTTAATGATGCCATTGCTGTATTTCCTCCTTACGGATATTCTGAATTCCTTATTTCGTCATATACGGACGCAATCCAAAAATCGCAGTACCGACGCGAACCATATTCGCGCCACATGAAATAGCGTCCTCGAAATCACCGGACATTCCCATCGACAAATAGTCCATAGATACATTATCGTATTTTTTTTGCGATATGTCAATAAATAGTTGGTGCATTCTATCAAAATAATGCAAATTTCCGCCGCTGACACGCGCAATTGGTGGAATTGCCATCAAACCACGAATGTGAATACCCGAAAGTTTGCATAAATTTGCAACTACTTGTTCCAAATTTTGTGGGTCTATCCCACTTTTTGACGCTTCGTTTCCAATGTTTATCTCCAAAAGGACATCTTGACAGATGCCGTGTTTCTGTGCTTCTTTTGAAATCAACTCCCCAAGCCGCTCCGAGCTGACCGACTGAATCAAAGAAACTTTACCCATTAAATATTTAATTTTATTGCTTTGAAGAGTTCCGATAAAATGCAGGGATGCCCCCTCGTAGGCATGCAGTTCATACTTTTCCAGGAGCTCCTGTACCCGATTTTCCCCGGCTATTTGTATACCGTTTTCAATCGCAACACGAACGTGCTCTGCATCATTCATTTTTGTAGCGGCTACTAAGTGAATATCGCTGCCTTTGCGTCCTGCCTTTTTCGCAGCATTTTCGATGCGTGCCTGCACCTGCTGTATATTTTGCTGGAGAGTCTTTACATCCAATTCTGTCATTTTACCACCTTCGAATCTTCAAGTCCTCGTGCCTTCACGATAATATTATCGCCAGCCACCAATCCTGTATCTTCGCTGCTTGTTCCCTGCTTGACAACATAATAAGTATCGGCCTCATACAGCACGTCAATTACTTTGAAGCGACTCATATTGCCTGCAAGGATGTACACACCTTGCTGCTGATTGCCCTGGGCATCGGTATTAATCTTAACCGCACTTTTGGGCACTTGGATTCCGGTATAAGTATTGAAAATCAGCTCGGCTTCCTGCTTCCGCATCGTCACCAATTCCGGTGTAATTTCCATACCGCTGACAATTAGCACTGCTTCATCCGCATTTTTCTCTTTGTGGATGTCATATACCGTTACCGGAATATCCTCTTCAATCTGGGAAAAACGCAGATGCAGGGAATCCCCGGCTTCAATGCCTTCCAATTCCGCAACCGGAACCGTCATCGCAAAATACCAACGAAAATCCTGGATGATTTTCCCCAATTGCTTTTCAGTCTTTTCTGAGGTTTCCGTATATGATTCATCCAACTCTTTCAGATCATCTACGGTCAGTGTGGTCAACCGCTCTTGGGTAAGTTCTCCTTCCAGGCCATCGACGATATCGGAAAAATATCCCGACGCTGGAGATGCAATAGTCGTACTGCGTCCAGCAAGCTGCTGCTGCAGAGAGTCCCGCTGCGTTGTGAGCGTAGAAAGCTGAGCTGAAAGTGCGGCACCATCCAATTCACTCGCGCTGCGACGCAGACACAAGTTTCTCAGATCAACCGTTTCCGTCTGTATGCCGGTTACGACCCCGTCGTGCGCTTTGGACGACAAAGCGGAGATTTGAGAAGCAATCTGCCTGTCCAATTTGGAAGTATCCCCGCTACTTGTCGTGGATTGCATGGCTGATGTAAGCAGTTCAATCTGGTCATCCAACATACTTGCTTCTTTGCTCGCTTCCAGAGCCGCGGTATCGGTATATACCACAGCGAGCGCTGCATTTTTCTGTACTTTTTCGCCGCTGTGTACAATATGTTTTACCGTTTCGCTGGACGTTCCTTGGGCAACCACTTCATTGCGGAAAAACCAACCGGTTCCTGTGAAAGAGTCATCCGCTGTTACACGAATTGCCGGCGTGGTATCCACGCCGCTCATGATTCGTCCCAGCATCTGCAGTACCAAAAAAATAACGAAAAGGATCGCCACAATGATAGCCAGCAAGGAACCGGAATGAAAAATTCGTTTTGATGTTTGCTCGTTCATAATCCTTCATCCAATCGCTATATCCGTTTATTTGTCTTCTCTACGCGAATAGAATTCCACCTTATGCTGCGGTACCACCGTAGAAATCGCATGTTTATAAATCATTTGCTGTCGCCCGTCCACATCAAAAATCACAACAAAGCTGTCAAAGCCGCGAACAATGCCGCGCATCTGAAAGCCGTTCATCAAAAATACCGTCACTGGCTGCGCCTGCTGGCGCACGACATTTAAAAAGGCATCTTGTAAATTAATTTCGGTTTTCATGACGTCCCTCCACGAATAGAAAATTATGGTAACATCATAACCCCTCACTTGCCAAAATTTCTGTCGAACGACGGACAACTTCGTCAAGCCCTATCCCTGTTTCATAATAAATCCAATGAATTTTGGAGTCTCTTTTGAGCCAGGTCATCTGGCGTTTGGCATAGTTTCTAGAATGCTGTTTCAATAGTTGGGTGCACTCTTCCAAAGAGGCCGAACCCTCCAGAAAAGGAATATATTCTTTATACCCAATCGCCTGCGCTGCCGTGCCTGTAAAATGACCAGAAGCAAGTAACTTGCGTACCTCATCCAGCAGGCCCTGCTCGAGCATTTGATCGACTCGAGCATTGATGCGTTCATAGAGAACCTCACGCTCCTGGGGACATACCCCAATCTTGACTGCCCGATACTTGGGCGCGGGACGCTGATTTTTTTGGTTAAATTCATCCAGTGTCATACCCGTTTGCTGATAGACTTCAATCGCCCGAATCACCCGTTTTCGATTATTGGGATGCAGTTGCTGCGCACGAACAGGGTCAATAGCCTGCAAACGCTCATGTAGCGCTTGATTGCCATACTGTTCGGCAAACTGTTCCAATTCGTTACGCAATGCTGTATCAGCTTCATCCCCCGAAAAATCGTTACCGGCAATGAGCGCATCCAAATACAGTCCCGTTCCCCCAACCACAATCGGAATCTTTCCCTGCTGCAAAATATGTTGCGCACATTGGTCGGCGCACTCCACATAACGTGCAACTGAAAAGTCCTCCCCTGGGTC
>JAUMSA010000367.1 GCA_031293105.1 Butyricicoccus sp.
CCGACGTACCGAGCGACGCCTGGTATGCTGGCTATGTAAAGCATTGCCAGTCTGTCGGCATTGTATCCGGTAAGTCTGCGACGATTTTCGACCCCAACTCCAATGTAACCACCGTTGAGCTGGCTCTGATGTGCCTGCGCGTTATGGGTTATGACCCGGCCAAGGCTGACATCGGCGGCTCCACCTGGTCCACCGCTACGATCGGTTACGCAACCGAGGCTGGCCTGCTGGAAGATGTCAACACTTCCGTAACCGATGCTTGCCCGCGTCAGTGGGCTGCTCAGCTGATGTACAACATGCTCGAAGCGAACACCGTTCGCTGGTCCAACGACTCCGAGACCTACACCGATCTGGATATGGGTGGCGGCAAGCTGGATACAGTTGGCCTGAAGTACATGAAGCTGGTTACTTATGAAGGCGTTCTGACCGGCTGCGGCGAATTTGCAATTGATAACGATACGGCTGGCAAGGACAAGATCGCCATGGCTGATGTTGATCGTATCAATGGCGAAATGTCCGATGTTACAAATCAGACTTGGGAGTACTCCGAAGACGTAACCGCTCTGGTTGGCCAGTACACTAAGGTTCTGGTTGGCGACAAGGATAAGGTTATCTCGGTATTTGCTGTTACCGACAAGAACACGACTGTTACCGCGACCTTCCCGAATGTTGAGCAGGACGGCGACAAGATCAAGGTGGACGGCACTTCCTACACCTATGAAGCCGACGCTGTTGTAAACGGCATTAAGGATTCGGCTGCGGCTGTAGAGATTGCTGATCTTGATGATAACATCGCTTCCGGCGATGAGATCACCTTTATCTCCAACGACGGCGACAGCAAGTTCGATCTGGCTATCGTAAACCCGATGACCGGCTTCGGCGAAGTTCTGTACAATGGTGCGGATTCGATCACGGTTGCTGGTCAGGCTTCCACTCTGGATAAGGAAGACATCATTTATCCGGAAGATCTGGCTGAGGGCGACTATGTTGCCATCTACACCGATCTGTTCACCGGCGACGACAAGCTGGTCAAGGCTGACAAGGTTACCGGCGAAATCGAAATGACCAAGGACAACGATGTTCGCATCGATGGCACCTGGTACACCCTGGGTGAGGAAGACGCCGAAGCTTGGGACGACATGATCCTGGCTGACATCGAAGGCACCCCGGCTGTTGAAGATGAGTACACCATGTATGTCATCAACGGCGTTGTTTACATGGCTGAACTGGAAACCGCTGGTTCCACCGATACCGCGTATGTAATTGCTGCTCCGGGCTCTATGACCGTTGACGGCAACTATCAGGTTAAGCTGCTGTTCTCTGACAACTCGCAGACTGTTGTTGAAGCGGATGCTCCGTACAATGCAAGCGGCACCAATCTGATCGGCAAGCTGGTTACCTACGAAACCGATGCTGACGGCGTTTATGAGCTGAAGGCAGTTGACGCTGGCAACAAGGCCGGCGGCGACTCGGTTGCAATTTCTTCGACCAGTGCTTCGTTCGACGAATCCACCACCCGTGTCAAGATTGATGGCACCTCTTACCGCGTATCCAGCACTGCAGTTGTATATATCCAGTATGTCGATGACGACGATACCATGTATCGTGCAATGACTGGTTCTGAACTGAACAACCTGGGCGACACCTTCACCGCTGACAATAAAGGCGGCGTAGTTGTTGTCAAGGATGGTCTGGCTTCTGTTGTTATGCTCAAGAGCACAAACAACTATCTGCCGGGCGCTGGCTCCGACAAGCTGTATGGCTATGTCACCAAGATCATCGGCAGCACCAAGGACTACACCGAGATCAACGTATGGACCAGCGACAACGAGCAGCTTGAGAACGTTCGCGTACGCGGCACGACCGGTTCGAATCTGAAGACTGGCGACCTGATCTCCTTCACCCTGTCCGCTGACGACTACCTCGAAGGCGTAAAGGCGAACGAAGCTATGGCCGGCACGGATACCTTCAAGACCGGCGCGATCAAGGACTTCTCGATGGGCGACTATGTCACCTTCTACAAGGCGAACTCTGCAACCATCGACGATTGCGACCTGACCGACGACACCAAGTTTGTATACCTTGACACCAACAACGAAGCTGGCGTCAACGGCAGCAAGCTGGCAGCAGCGCAGAAGACCGGCAACACCGACGAGTACTACATCAACGCGAAGTACATCGTTAATACCGATGGCGAAATCGTTATGATCGCTTGCGACATTACTTCTCGTCGTTGGTACGGCACCGGTTCTGGTACGGTTGACACCACCTTGAATCCGGCAACTGCTCCGAGTGGTGTGGCAATTGCAGGTGGTACTGACAAGGGTATGACTCCTTCTATGACTACCAATTATACATCGGCAACTGCGAGCTATACAGATTGGGAGATGTCTGGTTTTGAGTCTGGCACAACCGATTCGTTCAAGTTCACTGTAACTGGTGGCGACAATGCAACGATTGCTGTTTCCAACAGCACCATCGGTGGCCTGAACAATGGCCCCTATACCTCGGGTACTGACATCACCGCTACCAGCACTGGCAGCGCAACCTTCACGGTTACTTGCTCGGATACGGACAAGGCAGATGTTGTTTATACCTTTACAGTTACTGTAAAGGAGTAATCGCAGACATGAAAACCCCCTCTTTCGAGGGGGTTTTCCCTTTTTATCCGACCGGCTTGAACGCGATATAACGGTATGGGCTGCCGCCTTCCGAGCTATGGTTCATGGTGCCTATAACGGTAAAGCCATTGTTGACAATCTCCACTTCACAGCTGCGAACACCATCAAGGGCAATGCTCAAGTAACTTTGTCCGCCGATAATCCCGGTTAGTGAACTGTATGAACACACAATAACTGCCGCCGGGCGAAAGCCCAAATTGACCGTTTTCTGATTGCCGCTGTTTTCATAACTGCCGCAGTAGATCTCGCACTTCTGCGCAATTTGCTGGGTCAGTTCCGTTTGCATTGCTTCGCGTGCCGCGGCTTCCTCTGCTGCGACTTGCTCGAGTGCGGATTGGGTTGCCTTATCGTCCAGTTCCTCCTGCACAGCGGGTGCCAGCATCTCGCGGGTGATCTCACCTGTGAAAGTCTGCGCACAGTAGGCATCGATGCGATCTTCCAAGGCCTTGCCGTCATCACACACGCCATTGAGCGCTTGTCTGAGTTCCTCCGGACAGGCATCGAACCGGGCCTTGAGCTCGGAAGCCGTCAGTGTCGGCGTATCCGGCAAGTCGGAAATACGGTTTTGGAAAGCGGCGATTTTTCGTTCGGTGAACATATTTGAAGTTCCTCCTTTGATGTGAGATTTGCCGCTCATAATAGCCG
>JAUMSA010000334.1 GCA_031293105.1 Butyricicoccus sp.
CCATGATGGAAAAACGGCGGCCCAGCAAGGCCGCCGTTTTTCTGTCACAAAAACAAACTGCCAAGAAGCGCTCTTGGCAGTTTGCAAAGGGGCGGATTAGCCGCCAAATACCTTGATCATAAAGCCTGCGGCAACCGCAGAGCCGATAACACCAGCAACGTTCGGGCCCATGGCGTGCATAAGCAGGAAGTTTGCCGGATTGGCCTTCTGGCCTTCGACTTGCGATACACGAGCCGCCATCGGCACCGCGGATACACCGGCCGAACCGATCAGCGGGTTGATCTTGCCGCCCGAAATCCGGTACATGACCTTGCCGAACAGCAGGCCGCCGACTGTGGACAGCATGAACGCCAACAGACCCAGAATGATGATCTTGATGGTGTCCCAGGTCAGGAAGGTGGACGCGGTTGCCTTACAGCCGACCGACAGACCCAGGAAGATGGTAACGATGTTACACAGGGCATTCTGCGCCGTATCGGACAGACGCTCGGTCACGCCGCATTCGCGGAACAGGTTGCCCAGCATCAGCATACCGATCAGGGGAGCGGTGTCCGGCAGCAGCAGGATAACAAAGACCGCAACCGCAATCGGGAAGACGATCTTCTCGACCTTGGAAACCGGGCGGAGCTGCTCCATCTTGACTTCGCGTTCCTTCTGGGTGGTCATCAGACGCATGAGCGGCGGCTGGATGAGCGGAATGAGCGCCATGTAGGAATACGCCGCAATGGCGATGGCCGGCAGGTAGCTGGCAGCCAGTTTGGACGCGGTCAAAATCGCCGTCGGGCCGTCCGCGCCGCCGATAACGCCGATCGCAGCCGCAACCGCCGGGTCAAAGCCCAGTGCCAGCGCCAGCAGGAAGGCGGTAAAGATACCGAACTGTGCAGCAGCGCCCAGCAGCAGCGAGGAAGGACGGGCAATCAGCGGACCGAAGTCGGTCATTGCGCCAATGCCCATAAAGATAATCGACGGATAGATCGCGTGTTGGACACCTTGATAGATGACCCACAGGAAACCGGGGCTGGTGACCGAACCGTCCGCGGCAACAACCGGGTCATTGAGCAGACCGGTGAGCGGGAAGTTCGCCAGCAGGATACCGAAGGCGATCGGTACGAGCAGCAGCGGCTCGAACTTTTTGCCGATACCGAGGTACAAAAGGATACACGCAACCACAATCATAATCAGGCTGCGCGGGTCGGACAGGAAAGCCGCAAAGCCGGATTCGGCTAAGATGCGTTGTAAGGTGCCGAAAAAGGAGAAATCATTCATGGTGACAAGCCCCCTTTATGCCAGCGTACACAGGACTGTGCCTGTGTCAACCGCCGACCCCTTGCTTGTCATAACCGAGGTGATGGTGCCATTCTTGGGGGCGAAGATTTCGTTTTCCATCTTCATAGCTTCCAAGATAAACAGCACGTCGCCCTTCTTGACCGTCTGGCCGTTGGAGCAGCGGACATCCAGAATGGTACCCGGCATGGGTGAGGCAACCGGATCGCCTGCGCCAGCCGCAGCGGCCGGTGCGGGAGCCGGAGCGGCCGCGGGTGCAGCCGCTGGAGCGGGAGCCGGTGCCGGAGCGGTGGCTTCGCCCGCGTAAACCGCGGTTGCCTGTCCTTTTTCGACTTCTACTTCATATTTTTTCCCATTGAGTGTAACTACATATTTCATGATTTGTTCCCCCTGCGTTTTAGATCGCCTTGATGGTCTTAAAGATCAATTCGGAAAGCGGAATGCCGGTCTCATGGCTGACGATGGCCATGATGCAGGCCGCGGTCTTTTCATCCACGTCGATCAGCTTGACTTCGCCCGAAACCGCGGTGACGGCCGGTGCGGGTGCAGCGGCTGCCACAGGGGCAGGCGCGGACTTCTGGGTGGTTGCCACCCGTTCCCGAATTGCGGGCCGCTGGACGGACTGCACGATCTTGGAGATGATCGGGATCATCACACACAGGACGGCCAACATGATGAAAACAATAACGATACCAGAGAGGGCGACTAGGAATGCGCCGCCGGAAAGATTGCCCATCTTACTTTACCTCCTCGATGGTATACTTTGCCACGAGCGCCTTTTTCAGTTCGCGTTCCTCAAAGAAATGCAGCGCCTGCTGCGGGAAACAGATGTAGGACAAGACATCCAGATCGGACTGCGCACGGTCGCCCAGCTCGGCCTTGGACTTTTCAAATTCGGGTTCCAAGGTTTCGGCATAGCGGCCGGTAATCGGCTGCTCATCGCCCAGAACCTTTTTCATCAAATCCGGGTCAATGGGGCCGGGCGCCTTGCCGTATTCGCCCTTGATATAGGCCTTGATTTCCTTGCCGATGTTCTTATACCGTTCGCCGACCAGAACATTGACCGTCGCCTGGACGCCAACCATCTGGGAGAGCGGGGTAACCAGCGGCGGATATCCCAAATCCTTGCGGACACGAGGGGTTTCTTCCAAAACTTCATCCAGCCGGTCGAGCGCCCCCTGCGCCTTGAGCTGGGCCATCAGGTTAGACAGCATGCCGCCCGGAATCTGATAGACCAGGGCATCGGCCTTGACCGCCAGAACCGAAGGGTCAAACGTACCGTTTTCGATAAATTGACGTTCTTCGGGCAGGAAGAAGTCGTTGATCTTTTTAAGGGCCTTGGAGTTGACGCCGCAATCAAAGCCCATTTGGCCGAGTGCATACGCCATGGTTTCGGTTGCCGGCTGGCTGGTGCCGCCTGCAAACGAGGAGATAGCGCAGTCAATGCCATCGGCCCCGGCTTCGGCCGCCTTGAGATAGGTCATAAAGCCCAAGCCTGTGGTCTGATGGGTATGGACATACACCGGAATTTTGATCTGTTTTTTCAGTTCAGTGACCAGATCAAAGCATTCCTTGGGGCTCATGATGCCCGCCATGTCTTTAATGCACAACGATTGACAGCCCATGGCTTCGATCTCTTTGCCCAGCCCGACATACATCTCCAGGTTGTGAATCGGGGAGAGGGTATAGCAGATGCAGCCTTGCGCATGCCCACCGGCCTTGAGACATTCATCCACAGCCGTACGAATGTTGCGCAGATCATTGAGTGCGTCGAAGATACGGATGATGTCCATGCCATTTTCGATCGACGCGCGCACAAAACGGCGTACCATGTCGTCCGAATAATGGTGGTAACCAAGCAGGTTTTGGCCGCGCAGCAGCATTTGAAGTTTGGTGTTCTTCATGTGCTTTTTGATGGTGCGCAGGCGCTCCCACGGATCTTCGCCCAGGTAACGCAGACAAGAATCAAACGTTGCGCCACCCCAGCATTCAATGGAATGGTAACCGGCTTGATCGATGGTGTCCAAGATATCAGTAAAATCCTGGACGCGCAACCGAGTCGCCATAAGCGATTGGTTTGCATCGCGCAAGACGGTTTCGGTAAAATGAATTTTCATCGCTGTTCACTTCCCTTTACAGCATAATTATTCGAATGGCCGAAGAAAACGACCAAAATGAACTAATGCTATCATAACACACGGACGGGTCATTAGGCTGTCTCTTA
>JAUMSA010000365.1 GCA_031293105.1 Butyricicoccus sp.
GGAGATGTGTATAAGAGACAGTTGCTATACGAGTACTAGTGCTTGTTTCGGCCGGAATATACAGGATGCATGAATCAAGCACTTCATAAAGAGTTTCGACGGAAAATAGGAATGAAGATATGAGTTTAGTGAATTTAGGAATTGATATTGGTTCTACCACCGTAAAGTTGGTGGCCGTCCGTGACGGCAAAATTATCTACAAACGGTATGAACGCCACTTTTCGAAAGTGCGTGAGAAAGCATGCGAAATGTTGCGTGATGCCGCAGATGTAATTGGACAGGATACTATCAAAGTGGCCATCACCGGTTCGGCAGGGCTGGGCGTTGCCAAGGCCAGCGGCGTGGATTTTGTGCAAGAAGTATACGCCACACGCAAAGCTGTCGGTACCCATGTGCCGCGGGCTGATGTGGTCATTGAGTTGGGCGGCGAAGACGCAAAGATCGTTTTCCTGACAGGTCAGCTGGAAGAACGTATGAATGGTTCCTGCGCAGGCGGTACAGGCGCATTTATCGACCAGATGGCGATTCTGCTCAATGTTACCCCGGCGCAATTAGACGAACTGAGCTTGGATGCAGAACGCATCTACACCATCGCTTCCCGCTGTGGCGTATTTGCCAAATCGGATATTCAGCCGCTGCTGAATGAGGGCGCGCGGAAAGAGGACGTAGCTGCTTCGATTTTCCAAGCGGTCGTCAACCAAACGATTTCAGGTTTGGCACAGGGTCGTGCCATCGAGGGCGACGTTTTGTTCTTGGGCGGTCCGCTCTTTTTCTTTATGGGTTTGCAGCGCCGGTTCCAGGAAACCTTGGGACTGGATAAAGAACATGCGCATTTCCCGGAATTGGCGCCATATGCGATTGCAGCTGGCGCGGCAGAATATGCCGGCGATACCAGCAAAGAATATGGGTTTGAAGAGCTGCTGGACATTTTGGAAAAGGCAGCCGGGGAACCGGTTATTTCGCAGTATTTGAACCCGTTGTTTACTTCGCAGGAAGAGTACCGGGAATTTACCCGGCGGCATGGTAGACATGATGTGATGACCGAAAACGTCACTGTATACCAAGGTGATGCGTTTTTGGGCATTGACTGCGGTTCGACTACGACTAAAATCGTTTTGATTGGCCGCGACCATCAGATTTTGTTCCACCATTATGCGCCCAATAAGGGTAATCCGGTAGACGTTATCCATGAACAGATGCAGAAATTGTATGAGCTGTGTGGGGACAGGGTACATATCGTATCTTCAGCAGTAACCGGTTATGGTGAAGCGCTGATTAAGAGCGCCTTTGGCATTGATCATGGTTTGGTGGAGACTGTGGCGCATTTCCGTGCGGCGCGGCATTTCTGCCCGGATGTTGACTTTATTATCGATATCGGTGGCCAAGATATCAAATGCTTTAAAATCCGCAATCACTGCATCGATAATATTTTCTTGAACGAAGCCTGTTCTTCGGGCTGCGGTTCCTTTATTGAGACCTTTGCCCGGTCGATGGGTTATTCTATTGAAGAGTTTTGTAAGTTGGGTC
This sequence comes from Butyricicoccus sp., assembly GCA_031293105.1. Lineage (GTDB taxonomy): Bacteria > Bacillota > Clostridia > Oscillospirales > Butyricicoccaceae > Butyricicoccus_B. Next base: position 1,528 of record JAUMSA010000365.1, read on the forward strand.
TGTTTGCAGAGCATGCGATTGACTTGGGTTCCCGCTGCACGGTGTTCATGAACTCCTCGGTTAAGCAAGCGCAGAAGGATGGGGCAGGCATTGACGCGATTTCGGCCGGCCTGTCGGTTTCGGTTGTTAAGAATGCACTGTATAAGGTCATTCGCGCGACGTCCCCCGATGACCTGGGCCAGCACATCGTTGTTCAAGGCGGCACCTTCTTAAATGATGCCATTCTGCGTTCGTTTGAACAGGAAATCGGCCGGGAAGTAACTCGTCCGGCGATTTCGGGACTGATGGGCGCTTATGGTGCGGCTTTACACGCCATGGATCATCGCCCTGAGCAGACCGACCTGATTTCCGCAGAGGAACTGTCTGGCTTCCAGCATGAGTCGCGGAGCGTTCGCTGCGGCCTGTGTACCAACCATTGCAATCTGACGGTCAATACTTTTTCGGGCGGGCGCCGGTTTGTGTCTGGCAATCGCTGTGAACGTCCCTTGGGCAAGGGAGAAAGCGAGAAGTTGCCGGATTTGTATGCTTGGAAGCTGGAAAAACTCAAGAGCTATGATGCCTTGGCTCCCAAGGGCGGCTCAAAGCTTGGAACCGTTGGCCTGCCGTTTGGACTCAATATTTTTGAACTGTATCCGTTCTGGAAAACATTTTTGACCGAGTTGGGCTTTGAAGTAGTACGAAGCGATGTATCGACGCGGGAGATGTATCAAAAGGGTCAGCACTCCATTCCGTCCGATACGGTATGTTACCCGGCAAAACTCATGCATGGACATATTGATAATCTGCTTACCAAGGGTGTAGACGCAATTTTCTATCCGTGTATGACCTATAATTTGAACGAACATCGAGGCGATAACTGCTATAACTGCCCGGTGGTGGCCTATTATCCCGAGCTGCTTGCCGCCAATGTTGCCGAGTTGCAGGATTTCGATTTTATGATGCCGTATTTTGAACTGTCCGATCATAAGGAATTCATCAAGCAGGCCCATCGTTTCTTTGGGAAGAAGTACCCTACGCTGCACAAAAAACAGATCGCGGCTGCAGCAGAAGCAGCATATCAGGCGCTCGATGACTATTATGCAGCCATTCAGGAGGAAGGCCGCAGGGCCATTGCCTATGCGGATAAGCATGGTTTACAGATCGCCGTGGTTGTAGGCCGCCCATATCATATCGATCCGGAGATCAATCATGGCCTTAACCAATTGATTTCTTCGTATGGTATGGTCGTGGTTTCCGAGGATGCAGTCTGGCAGCTGGCAAAAGCGCCCAAGGTGCGTGTCCTCAACCAGTGGACCTATCATTCGCGTATGTATTCGGCGGCGAACTATGTTGTTCATAAGGAAAACGCACAGCTTATTCAGTTGGTATCGTTCGGCTGCGGCATTGATGCAATTACCACCGATGAGATTCGTTCGATCGTAGAGGCGGGCGATAAGATTTACACCCAGCTGAAAATCGATGAGATCAATAATCTTGGTGCGGCAAAGATTCGAATTCGCAGTATGATTGCCGCGGTAGAGGAGGGCAAAAAGCTTGCAAAACAGCAATAATCGAGTGGCCTTCACCGAGGATATGAAAAAGGATTATACGATCCTTGTCCCCAACATGCTTCCTATTCAGTTCGGGTTGGCCCTTCAGATCATGAAAAACTATGGCTACAATATGGAACTGTTGACAACCGATGGGCAGGCGATTGTGGAGACCGGTCTGAAAAACGTACATAACGATACCTGCTATCCGGCGCTGCTGTCCATTGGCCAGTTGATTCATGCCATCGAAAGCGGGAAGTACGATACACATAAAATCGCGCTGATTATGAGCCAGACGGGCGGCGGTTGCCGTGCATCAAACTATATCCATCTGCTGCGCAAGGCGCTAGAGAAAAACGGGTATGATTATATTCCGGTTATTTCACTCAACTTCTCCGGATTGGAAGATAATCCGGGCTTTAAGCTGACCCCACAGATGATGGTGCAGATCGCTTACGGTCTGTTGATCGGTGATCTGATCATGATGCTGCACAATCAGGTTCGACCCTATGAAAAGATGAAGGGCGCTTCGCAAAAGGCGGTGGACATCTGTATCCGCACTGTTTCCGAGCGGTTCACGGGCAACCGGTTGATTCGCTACGGGGAGGTCAAGCGGCTGTATCAGTTTGTATTGGAGGCATTCTCCAAAGTGCCAGTGGATACTTCTGTGAAAAAGAAGAAAGTCGGCATTGTTGGCGAGATTTACGTCAAGTTTTCCCCACTTGGCAATAACCATTTGGAGGATTTCTTGGTATCCGAAGGTTGCGAACCGGTATTGCCCGGTTTGCTGGATTTCTGCCTGTACTGCATTTACAATGGCATCATTGACCATAGACTTTACGGGCGCTCAGTCAAAACCGCGCTGACCAATCAGGGCATCTATAAATTGGTCCTGGGTAAGCAAAAAGATTTGATTGCCGCCATTGAAAAGCATGGCCGGTTCCGTCCGCCACAGTATTTTGACCATGTGCGTAAGTTGTCGCAGGATATTATTGGCGAAGGAGTCAAAATGGGCGAAGGATGGCTGCTTCCAGCAGA
>JAUMSA010000382.1 GCA_031293105.1 Butyricicoccus sp.
CGCCATAAGGAGGCGACCATTTCCATGAGTAAATTTGTTTACGCGGACAATGCGGCAACCACGCCCCTGTCCGAATCCGCATATAACGCTATGAAGCCGTGGCTGACCGAGTTCTACGGCAATCCGTCCTCGCTCTACCGCATCGGCGCCGAAGCCCGACACGCCATGAACCAGGCGCGCCGCCAGGTGGCTACGGCCCTGAACGCAGCCGACCCGTCCGAAATCGTCTTTACCGGCGGCGGCTCGCAGGCGGACAACCTGGCCATCACCGGCTTTGTCAAAGGCCCGTCGGCCAAGGGCCGCCGGCACATCATCACCTCCAAGATCGAGCACCACGCGGTTCTTTACACCTGCGAAGCACTCGAAAAAGAGGGCTTCCCGGTGACCTACCTGAACGTGGACAAGGAAGGCCACGTCGATCTGGAGCAGCTGAAAAGCGCCATCACCGATGACACCGCGCTGGTGACCATCATGTCGGCCAACAACGAGATCGGCACCATCCAGGATCTCAAGGCCATTTCCGAGATCGCTCACGCGCATGGTGCGGTGTTCCACACCGACGCCGTACAGGCCATCGGCCACATGCACATCGACGTGCAGGCCATGGGCATCGATATGCTCAGCCTGTCGGCGCACAAGTTCCGCGGCCCCAAGGGCATCGGCGCGCTGTATGTCAAGAAGGGCATTGCGCTCAAGCCGCTGGTCTACGGCGGCGGCCAGGAACGCGGCTTGTGCTCGGGCACCGAGAACGTGGCCGGTATGGTCGGTCTGGGCCAGGCCATCGAGGACGCCTGCGGCGACAACTTGGACAAGAAGATGGGCTATGTCCGCGGCCTGACCGAGCGTCTGGTCAAGGGCATTTTGGATAAGGTTCCCTACACCCACTACACGGGCGACCCGGTCAACCGTCTGCCGGGCACGGCGTCGTTTGTCTTTGAAGCCATCGAGGGCGAAGGCCTCATCCTGCGGCTGGACTTTGCCGGTATCTGCGGCTCGACTGGTTCGGCCTGCTCGACCGGCTCGCTCGACCCTAGCCATGTACTCATGGCCATCGGCCTGCCGCACGAAATCGCGCACGGTTCGCTGCGTCTGACGCTGGGCGAACAGAACACCGAAGAGGATGTCGATTATTTGATCGACACCGTGGCCGACGTGGTCGCCGGTCTGCGCGAAATGAGCCCGGTTTGGGAAAACGGCAAGCCCAACCTGACCGCGGCCAGCGAACTGCATGCACACTGAGTTTACGAGATTTCAATAAAGGAGCAAAACGATTATGGCAATGGAATATAGCGAAAAGGTCTATGACCATTTCACCCATCCGCGCAATGTCGGTGAGATTGAGGACGCCAACGGCGTCGGCGAAGTCGGCAACGCCAAGTGCGGCGATATCATGAAGATTTACCTCAAGGTGTCCGACGACGGCATCATTGAGGACGTGAAGTTCAAGACCTTCGGCTGCGGCGCCGCGATTGCAACCAGCTCCATGGCCACCGAAATGGTCAAGGGCAAGTCGATTGAAGAAGCGCTCAAGCTGACTAACAAGGCGGTTGCCGAAGCGCTGGACGGTCTGCCGCCGGTCAAGATGCACTGCTCGGTGCTGGCCGAAGAAGCGCTGCGTTCGGCCATTGCCGACTACTACAAGCGCATGGGCAAGGACCCGGAGCCCATCCTGGGCTGCAACATGGACTGTGCACACTGCCACGGCGGTGAGCATTGATTCACTCCAACACGCATAAAATAGGGCAGATTGAAAAATCTGCCCTTTTGGCATTTGTGAAAAATCTGGTGATGAAATGAACGAAATCACGCGCAGTATCTGCAATACAACCGAATACGAACAGCTTCTCACCGGCCTGCGGGACGGCAAGACCCCGGCCATGGCCGTTGGCCTGCCGCCGGTGGGCAAGGCGCTGCTGGCGGCCGCTTTGCATCTGGACACCAGCCGTCCGGTGCTGCTGCTGACCGATGACGAAGCGGCGGCCCGCCGTTTGGCAGACGACCTTTCCGCCCTGGCCGAAAAAAACGTGCTCCGCATCCCGGAGCGCGATTTTGTCATGCTCGGCGTGGAGTCGTCCTCCCGGCAGTATGAACAGGCCCGCATCGCCGCCCTGTGGCAGCTGACCCAGGGCGCGCCCCTCATGGCCGCTTCGGTCGCCGCCCTCACCCAGGCCAGCATCCCGCCGGATGCCCTCACCCAGGCGGCCTTCACCCTGTCCGAAGGCGAAACCCGCCCGCTTAATGACATTACCGCCGCGCTGACCGCGGCCGGGTATCAGCGCAGCACCCAAGTCGAAGGCCCGGGACAATTTTCGGTGCGCGGCGGTATCCTCGACCTGTTCCCGCCCCAGCAAGCCGCACCGGTGCGCGTCGAGTTCTGGGGCGATGATATTGACTCCATGGCGTACTTTGACGTCGGTTCCCAGCGGCGCGGCGCGCGGGTGGAAACGCTCACCTGCCTGCCGTGCATGGAAGCCCTGCCCGGCCTGTGCGAAGGCGGGGTGGAAGGCCTGTGCCGCAAGCTGGAAGCTGCCCTCAAGACCCGCCGCAAAAAGCATCCCGACCTGGAGCAGAACCTGCGGCGGGACATCGAGCGCCTGCGCGAGACCGGTTCGCTGCCGGCGGCCGACAAGTACCTGCCCCTGCTCTATCCCGACGGCGCGACCGCGCTCGACTATCTGCCCGAAAACACGATCGTCCTCATCGACGACACCCCCCGCCTGCGCGAAGCAAGCAAGGGCTTTATTCAGCGGCTGACGGGCGACATCGAAGCGTTGACCGAGCGCGGCGAGCTGCCGCCCTCGACCGGGTATGCGCTGAACTTTGCTGAACTGGCCGAGCGGCTGTGCGCCCTCACCACCGTGCGGGCGGATACCTTCTTAAATTCGGTGCCCGAACTGGCGCCCCAAACGCTGGTCAGCTTTACCCTGACCCAGATGAACGCGTACGGCGGCAGCCTGGACATGGCGGCGGCCGACATTGCCGCATATGCGGCTTCCGGCCGGGCGGTCGCGGTGCTGTGCGGCTCGGAAATGCGCTGCCAGAGCATGTTTGAAGCTCTGGACGCGCACGACGTCCCAGCGCGGCTAAGCCGCAAGATGCCGGCAAACGGCCATGTGCACATCATGGAAGGCGCGCTGAGCGCGGGCTTTGAATTCCCCGCGCCGGGGCCGATCGTCCTGACCGAAGGGCAGATTTTGGGCCGCCGGGCGCGCAAGAGCGCGGTGAAAAAGTCCAACCGCGACCGGGTCAAGAGTTACACCGACCTCACACCCGGCGACCTGGTCGTCCACGAGCATCACGGCATCGGCCGCTTTGTCGGCATGGAGCGCATGACCGTGGACGGCGCTGACCGCGATTTTGTCAAGATCGCCTTTGCCGGAACCGACTTTCTCTATGTCCCGGCGACCAATCTGGACCTGATTTCCAAATACATCGGCGGCGGGTCAGACCCGGAAAAGACCAAGCTCAACAAGCTGGGCGGCGCCGACTGGTCCAAGGCGCGTGCCCGCGCCAAGGCGGCCGCCAAGGAACTGGCCGAAGGGCTGGTCAAGCTGTATGCCGAACGCGCCAAGCTCAAGGGTTATGCCTTCCCGGCGGACGACGTCTGGCAGCAGGAATTTGAGGAATCCTTCCCCTATGAGGAAACCGACGACCAACTGCGCTGCGTGCAGGAGATCAAGGCCGACATGGAATCCGACCGGCCGATGGATCGTCTGCTCTGCGGCGACGTAGGCTTTGGCAAGACCGAAGTGGCCCTGCGCGCGGTGATGAAGTGCGTCCTAGCCGGTAAGCAGGCGGCCATTCTGGTGCCGACCACCGTACTGGCTCGCCAGCATTACCTGACCGCCAAAAGCCGCTTTGCCGGGTATCCCATCAAAATCGAGCTTTTAAGCCGCTATAAAACCGGCTCGGAGCAGAAAAAAATCCTCGAACAGCTCAAAACCGGTATGATCGACCTGATTATCGGCACGCACAAGCTGTTTAACAAAAAGATCGCTTTCCACGACCTCGGCCTGCTGGTCATCGATGAGGAGCAGCGCTTCGGCGTCTCCCACAAGGAAACGCTCAAGGAAATGAGCCGTCAGGTGGATGTGCTCACCCTGTCCGCAACCCCTATCCCGCGCACGCTCAACATGGCGCTGTCCGGCATCCGCGACATGTCAGCCATCGAGGAGCCGCCGCACGACCGCCATCCGGTGCAGACCTATGTGCTCGAATACAACGAAGCGCTCATCTTGGACGCCATCCGGCGCGAACTGGCGCGCGGTGGACAGGTCTATTACCTGCACAACATCGTCGAATCGATTGACCGCACGGCGGCCCGTCTGCAAAAGGCGCTGCCCGATGCGCGCATCGGGGTCGCGCACGGCAAGATGACCCAGCGCGAGCTGTCGGCCACCATGACCCAGATGGCGGACGGCGAAATCGATATCCTGGTCTGCACGACCATCATCGAGACCGGCATCGACATCCCGAACGCCAACACGCTTATCATCGAAAACGCCGACCACATGGGCCTGGCCCAGCTGCACCAGATTCGCGGCCGAGTGGGTCGCTCGTCGCGCCGGGCGTTCGCCTACCTGACCTACCGCCGCGGTAAGGTGCTGAGCGAGATTTCACAAAAGCGGCTGAGCGCGGTGCGTGAATTTGCCGAGTTTGGCTCGGGCTTTAAGATCGCCATGCGCGATTTGGAAATCCGCGGCGCGGGCAATGTGCTTGGCCCCGAGCAGTCAGGCCACATGATGAGTGTGGGTTATGACCTCTACCTCAAGCTGCTCGAAGAAGCAGTCTTGGAAGAAAAGGGCCAGACCCCGGCGCCCCGGGTGGAATGCGCGGCCGATCTCACCCTGTCGGCCAACCTGCCGGCCGATTATGTGCCCGACCCTGGCCAGCGGGTGGACCTGTACCGCCGCATTGCGCTTATCCGCTCGGAGGACGCGCGGAGCGACCTCCTAGACGAACTGATCGACCGCTATGGCGAACCCCCAGCCGAAGCGGTCGCGCTGCTGGATATCGCGCTGCTGCGCGCCGAAGCGTCCGACGCGGGCGTGACCGAGATCAAGCAGCAGGAAGGCCGCCTGCTGCTCACCTTCCAAAACCCCGATTTCCAGCGTCTGAGCATACTGTGTGGCGACAAGGATTACAAGGGCCGCCTGCTGCTCAACGCGGGCAGCAAGCCCTATATCTCGCTGCGCATGAACAAGGGCGAAACCCCGCTCGGGCTGGCTCGCAGCCTGGTGGAGAAATACGCCGCCACAGCCAAATAAAAATTTCAAACGTACACTTTTTGGGTTGACAAAGAAGTTAGTCTATGCTAACATATAGGCAGTCAAGGAAAGCTCTGTGCGGGAGGCGGCCCACTGGCCCCTTGGAGCGCTTTGGCGACCAACTTTTTTGTTCTGTTTCACCCTCTTCAAACAAAGAACGCCTTTCGGTCCCCCTGTCCTTATCCCAGGGAGCCGAAAGGCGTTTTTTGTCTTATGGAGCATGTCCGCCCCCTGCGCGCACGATGGTCGGAGGCGGCTTGGGCTTGCCGTCCGGCCGCTCAGAGCCGAAGGTCTTGCCCAGATGTTCCTTGAGCGCATGGGTCTTGCCCTCCTCTTTGGAAGAAACCGTGACCACCATTTGATCGCCCTGCGCACCGGTCAGCGAACCGTCGCGGTACATCGCCTGTACCGTGTCCGCCACCGCCCGGTCGATGTGGGTGAACTTGGGGACATTCTTGCGCAGCGCTTGCGCCAAATCGGCCGAGCCCTTCTCCAGCGGCCGCACATCCAGCACTTGGTCGAAGCGGTTGAGGGTATATTCCACCGAGCTGTTGGTGTCCACGCTGACATAGGTATAGGGCTCATAAGCCGCGTATACTCCGGTGGTCGCCATGGCGCACAGTACGGCCACGCAGGCCGCCCAGGTCAGCGGCTTTTTCCACCGGCGACGGGACCGAGTTTCCAGCACAATCTGTTCGCCCACGGCGCGGCCTTTGGCCGGGACCAGGTGCACCACCCCATCCTCGCCCAGGGCAGCCGCACGGCGGCCCCGCGTTTCCACGATCACAGCCCGCATGAAGCGACCTCCTTCCGTATGGTCTGCAAATATTCGGCCAGGGTCGGAAATTCGCCGCGCAACAGCAGCGCGGCTGCAATGATATATTCCCGATGCCGTTCGATGAGTTTCTTTTTGACACCACTATGCTGCGCCAGCGCCTGCACCGGCAGGGTATGTGTCCGCTCGAGTTGCCGGAACAAATCACTGGCATGCAGCAGCGTGGCGACCACCGCGGCGCACCCTTTGCGGGTCTTTTCCGCCCGCGGCGAACATTTGCCCAAGTCATAAAAGCAAAAGCCATAGGGTGCAAACAAAGCATTGGCCGCCTCGATCTCCTCGGCGGCCGTTGCTGTCGCTGGGCTGGCGATTTTTTCTACGACAGCGCGCTGCACTTCGGCATCGGCGTCGTCACTTTCGACCGCCCCGTCAAACACCTGGGGCGCCAGCGGAACTTCGGATGCAAACCGGCGCGTTGTACGGTAATGATCGGTCAAACGCCGCCCGATGACCAGCCGCGCCCAAGCCGGGAAAGACCCCGCCGCCGCGTCATAGGTGCGCACGGCCTCGTAAAAGGCAAAGAGCGCAACCGAAAATTCATCATCACTGCGAGTCACCGCAAAACCGGCGCACCGGGAGGCAGCCCGGAGGATAAATGGTTGGGATTCTTTTAAAAAGTCTTCCAAAAATGCACGGTCCTGCTGGGCACGCACGACCTGCTGCATGGTCTGCATCCGAACTGCCTCCTTTTCCTTTGAATAGCTCCATTATAGAAAAGGAATGTGTTCAATTTGTGTAAAATCGGTTGTGAAACACGTAAACTTATAGATTCTGCGCGTTCATCCGCTGCAAAACGGCCGCAACCTCCGCGCGGGTGGCGGTCGCCTGCGGCGACAGGGTATCGCTGCTCGTGCCGGTCAGGATGCCGTTTTCCACACACCAGCAAAGCGCATCCTCGGCATAGGCCGAAACCGCATCCGCATCGGTATAGGCGCTCAAGCTGCCCGTGGTCGCGGGCGAACCGGCATAGCGGTACAGCATAGCGGCCATCTGCTCGCGGGTAATCGCCTGCTCGGGCGAGAAAGCGGTATCCGATGTCCCGGCGATGATGCCCTGGCCGGCCGCCCACGCAACCGCATCCGCGTAATACGCATCCGCCGCCACGTCGGTAAACGCGGTCTGCTCCGTACTCTCCGGCTGTCCGGCCAGACGATATAAAACAGTCGCCAGCATGCCGCGCGTCATCGAATTGTTCGGGGCAAAGGTGTTGGCGCTTTCGCCGCTCATCAGACCAGCCGACGATACATAGGCGACCGCTTGGGCAAACCAGTCATCCGGGTTTACATCCTGAAAGGCAGAGGTCGGCTGCCCCTGCGGCGTCGAGGAAGTCGCTGTGCCCAGAACGGCCTCGGCTTCGGCTGCCACTTCCCCATCGACCAACAGGGTGTAGGTTTCCCCTTCGGTCACATCGGCCGAAGCAAAGATTACATTCGGCACACTGCCGACCGCGGTGGCCGTGTACAGCGTCTGTCCATCGGCATTCTGGATGGTCACCGTGCTACCGCTCTGGATGGAAAAGGCGCCTTCCATATCCATGCCACCTGGGCGTTCGCCGTCCGGCATTTCGGGACGTTCCCCATCCTGCGGACGGGTCGTGCCGTCCGGACGCTGCATGCCGCCCCCTTCGGGCGGGGTGAAGTCCGAGGGCATGTCATCCGGCGGGGTGGTACCATCCGGTGGTATCGTACCATCGGGCCGTGTGCCGCCCATGCCGCCATGCATACCACCGCCGCCCATCATATTGGAGGCATTGCCAAAGAGCACATAGGCCTGGGTTCCGGCGGTAGGCGTCATGCCTGCACCCAGCAGCGTGCCGCCGTCCAGGGTAAATGTGCCGTCGTAATCGATGGCGACATCGCCACCGCGGTTGGCGCCATAGACTTCCACCGTGCCGCCTGCCAGCAGGATATCATGATTGGAGTCTAAGCCATCCGCACCCGCTTCCACATACAGATCGCCGCCATAGATGTTGATGGCGAACAAGTCGCTGCGCTCCCCGATATCACTGTTGGCCGCATTGACGCCATCATCCGAAGCGACTACATCGATATCGCCGTCGTAGACGGTCACGGTCGTGCCCTCCAGACCCTCATAGCAGGCCGTGATAGCGATTTTTGGCAGGCCGGTGTCCGCGTCCTGGGTGCCGACCACCAAGGCGTTATCGGCATGCAGCGCGTCATCCCCGGTGGCCAGGGTGAATGTACCGCCGGTGACCTGCAAATCGCTGTTCGTATGCAGGGCATCGTCCGCGGTATCTAAGGTAAAACTGCCGCCCGTGATGGTCAGATTGCCGGTGGCCTTGAGGCCCTTGCACGAGGAGGCATCGTCCGCGAGGGTGGTTTCATGGCCGCCGTTTGCGGTGACTGCAAAGGTACCGTCCGAAACGGTCAGCGCCCCATCGGCCTGGATACTGTCACCAGCCGATTCCAGGGTAAACGTACCACCCGTGATCGTGATATCGCCCTTGGAGACCGTGTCCGGGGCGGTCGCATCGTCCACATCGGGCGAAGCCTTGATGGCGTCACCGCCCGCGGTGATGTCCAACGTGCCGCCCGCAATGGTCAGCACGTTGTCGCAGGACAGGCCATCGTCTACGGCCGTGATATCCAGCGTGAGCGCATCGACGGCAAGGGTCGATTCGGCTGCGCCCTTGATGCCATTTTTGTAGTTGCCGTTTACGGTCAGGGTGCCGGTGCCGCCCAAGGTGAGCGAACCGCCGGTCTTGACCTTGATGGCCGCGCTTTCATCGTTGGCCGATGCACTGTCCGAGACCGTATTCTGGCTGCCCGCATCGGCCAGCAGCGACGCCTCAGCCGATTTGTTGATGGTGATGGGTGAAGTCGTCGAGGAGGACAGCGTCAGACCATCCAGCACCAGGGTCACGCCGGTGACCTCCTTCTTAACCGTAATCGTGCCGTCCGCGCACGACCCGGAAAAGACATAGGTGCCCGCCTCGGTGATGGCGACCTGGGTGCCGTCGATCTCATAGCCATCGTATTTGCCAGTCGCGGTGACCGCCGTATCGGAAAACGACAGCAGCGTGGCATTGGACTCGGTATAATCGGCCGCACATGCGGTCGTGGGCAGCAGGCCCGCCACCATACTGGCGGCCAGCAGCCTGGATAACAAATGTTTCATGTAGTTTCCTCCTTTACAGGGTTTCCCGCACCTGCGGGACCTTGCCGCAGACAATATCCAAATTGCCGTTGCGGCAGCGGATGGCATCGATCATCTGTTGTTCGATGTCGGTGGACTTGAGGGTAATGCGGTAGTGCAGATTATACAGACTGCCCATGTTGGTCGTGCGCACCGAAACCAGTTCGGACGACCGGGTATATTCCTCGAACAGGTCATCAAACAGGCCGGTGTAATCCAGATTTTCTGGAATGGTGATTTTGAGTTCCTTTTCTTCGAGCGGCTTTTTGCCGAATGACAGCACCGAATAAATCATCAGCAGTAGGCACACGACCACGCCGGTGATCGCGGCCACGCCGACATAGCCCATGCCAGTGGCAAGGCCCAGGGTCATGGCCAGGAAAATGCAGGTGATGTCCCGCGCCGAACCAGCGGCCGAACGGAAGCGGACCAGACTGAACGCACCCGACACCGCGACACCGGCGCCGATGTTGCCGTTGACCAGCAAAATGATCGACTGCACGAGCACCGGCAACAGCGCCAAGGTGATCGCCATAGACTGGGTATAAGCATTGCGGAACATATAGACCGCCGCGACCAGGGCACCGAGCGCGAGCGAAACGAGCATACAGATGACAAAGCTCTGCGCGGTCAGCCCGGACACCAAAATCGAACCACAAAGCGCATCAAGCACAGAAAACGCCCCCCTTCGGTGCGGCTTCCCCGCGCAGCATGATCTGATAGGCCCGCCCATACTTGGAGAAATGGGTGGGGAAAATCCCGGCTTCGGACAGCGCCCGCGCCAGCCACAGCGGCGTGGCGCCCGGAATTTTGATCTCCATCAGGCGCAGGCCGTCGTCCAGCACCGGCTGACCATCCAGGCCGCGCGCCAGGTCAAGCGCTTGGTCGCGCCAGCGGATGCCCGAATCGAAGGTGATGCGCAGGGCGGGCTGGTTGCGGTCAAACATGGCATAACGGTCATAGCAGATGCACATGGCCGGTTGCAGCCCTTCATAAAATTCGCGGAACCATTCGATCTCCCGGGCGATTTGACTGGCTTCGGGCGCCGGGCCACCGGCCAAATAATCCACAGCCTGTGCATAAGGCATGGCAATGCGCCGCTTGTAGACGATATGATCGAATTTCTTCTTGATCTCCACAAAGGCTTCGGTGCGGGCATCCGGCGTACGGTAGGTCCGCAGACGGAGTTTTTCCTTATAGGCCGGCCGGTCGAGCGAGCGACGGATGAGCCGGAAATCCGGGGTGTCATAATAGATGTTGCCAATCGTCGACTGGGCAAACCGATCGGGCACCATACGGGCCTCCAAGATCTTGGACAGGTATTCGTACTGCTCGGGTGTGACCAGATATTTTTTCTCGTAGCGCTGAAATACATCTTGATAGGTATTCACAAGACTTGCATCCTTTCTGCATAATTTTGTCCTTCACCTATTCATGCGGAAAGACCGTCCGATTTTTTGGGGTTGGTCACAGAATCTTCACAAAAAACCTGAATTTGTAATACAGTGCTATTGGACATAAAAAAACCGTGGAAGGCCTCTCTTGCAAAAGGCTTCCACGGTTTGCTTAATTTTGATGGCGCACCACGGTATAGTCGTCGCCCGGCCGGAAATAGGGGCACTGCTTATACTGCCCTTCCAGATACCGCGCTGCAACGTCCTCCTCCCACAGCGCCGCGCAGGTGTATTCTTCATACTCTTCGTCGTAATCGCTGAACATACAAGCTTCGCAAAGGTCCTGCATTTTGTCCCTCCTTTTGCGCCAAAAAAGGGCCGGTGAACCCAGCCCTTTTTGTCTTTATTCTGCCGTGCTTGCCGAAGAACTTGCCGCCGCAGTGCTCGACGATGCCGCCGAAGAGCTTGCCGCGTCCGACGAAGTCGAGCCGCCCAGCAGTTCCGAGATGTCCGGAACCGTACCAGCATCTTCGCCCAGTACGTCTGCGATGGTCAGATCGTCATGGCCGTCCGGATATTCGATCTTGGCTTCTTCCATCCAGGTGTTGAGCAGGTCGTCCATGCTCTCGCCGGTCAGGGCATACACCAGATCGGGCCGCATGGATTCATAGTCCTCCTCGGTCAGCGGCTCGCGCTGGATGATATGCCAGCCAAACTCCGAGATGACCGGCTTCTTGGATGTTTCACCCGGCTCCAGTGCCTTGACGCCGTCAACAAAGCCTTCGGCATAGGTGCCGTCATCCTGGAAGATGTAACCTTCGGGCGAGAACTGCAAGCCGCTGTCCTCGCTGTACTCGTTCATCAGCTCGTCAAAATCTTCACCCGCATTGATGCGCTCCTGCAGTTCCTCCACGAGCGCATACTTTTCGGTCAGCTGATCGCCGGTCAGGGTGTTGCCTTCGTCATCGGTGTTGCGGATGAGGATGTGCTTGGCCTTGTAATACTTGTCAAACTCGGCGTGCAGCTCATCCTCCGAAGGAGCTTTTTCACCGCCAACGCCAAAGTAATAGTTGTCCAGCGCATCCAGGTAATAGCCCTGCGCAAAGATGTTGCGGTAGAAGTCTTCGTTCATGCCCATGGATTCCAGCCAGGTATCAAAGTCCGTACCCTGCTTTTGCAGCTGGCTCTTGGTCTTGTTCATGGTATTCTTGTAATCCCAAGCCGTATTGGTATCCAGCTTCAGACCTAGATCGTTGAAGTGATCTACGACCACGCGGGCATACAGGCAGTTTTGGTCGGTGGCCTCAATCAGCTGCTGCAGCGCATCCGGATACATCGACCAGACATACGGCCCCATGCCCGAATTGCTTTCGATGACTGCTTTGCAGTAGCTGAAATAGTCGGCGTATTCGCCTTGACGGACTTCGGTTCCGTCGATGGTCAGCATGACCGGCGCATCCGCGTCCTCATTGACCGCATAAGCAACCTGCGGCAGGCCGAGCTGCATGGTTGCACCCAGGCAGACAGCGGTCAGCGCCACGGTCGCAACAATGCGTTTTACACTATTTTTCATGATTCCAATTCTCCCATACCGTATAAAAGTGTCTGCTTGCCGGGAAACCGGCCATACAAAGGGTATTATAGCATCCCACTCGAATGATTACAACGTTCTTCCCGGGATTTACACCAAATAAACACAGAAAATCCCGGACAGGATGGTGCTCCTGCCCGGGATTTTGTCGGTTTTCAGCAATTACAGGGCAGCCTTTGCCTTTTCGGTCAGAGAAGCGAAAGCAGCCTGATCGTTGACCGCCAGGTCAGCGAGCATCTTACGGTTGATCTCGATACCAGCCTTCTTCAGGCCGTTCATGAAGCGGCTGTAGTTGATGCCGTTCATCTTGCAAGCAGCCGAGATACGGGTGATCCACAGACGGCGGAAATCGCGCTTCTTGTGCTTACGGCCGATGTAAGCATACTTGAGCGACTTCATAACCGCCTGGTTGGCCGTTCTAAAATGGGTGGACTTAGCGCCAAAGTAGCCCTTTGCACGCTTGAGGATCTTCTTTCTTCTTTTGCGCGTCATCATTGCGCCCTTAACTCTAGCCATCTATAATAACCTCCAAATGATCGATACGTTGTTTACATGTAGGGGATCAGGCGCTTAACCTGTGCTACGTTGGTGCTGTCCGCGTAGCCTTCCTTGCGCAGATGGCGCAGGCGCTTGGTGCTCTTCTTGGTCAGGATGTGGCGGCGGCCGACATGTGCGCGCTTGATCTTACCGGTTTTAGAAACCTTGAATCTCTTCTTGGCGCCGCTGTGCGTTTTAATCTTAGGCATATTGTTGACTCCTCTCAATTTGCTTGGCCCGCAAAAACGGGCGGAAATGATTTACTTATCCTTTTTGGGCGCCAGGAACATGTGCATCTGGCGGCCTTCGAGTTTGGGGGCCTTCTCCACGGTACCAACCTCCGTGCAGAGTTCCGCAAAGCGCTGGAGCAGATCCAGACCGAGCGAAGAATGGGTCACTTCACGGCCGCGGAAACGGACCGAAACCTTGACCTTGTCGCCGCCCTTGAGAAATTTGCAGGCGTTCTTGACCTTGGTGTTGAGGTCGCCCACATCGATGCCCGGGGTCAGGCGGATCTCCTTGATCTCCACGACACGCTGGTTTTTCCGCGCCTCTTTTTCGCGCTTGGCCTGTTCAAAGCGGTATTTGCCGTAATCCATGATGCGGCAGACCGGCGGCTGCGCCTGCGGGGCGATCTTAACCAGATCCATGCCCTTTTCGATTGCGATCTCGAGCGCCTGCTTGCTCGACATGATGCCGAGCTGGTCGCCGTTGTCGGCAATCAGACGGACTTCCTTATCGCGGATATCTTCATTGATCTGATGTTCCATGCTGCTAATGCGAAAGCACCTCCTAAACGGTAATCACAAAATGGTTGAAAAGCATAAAAAAAACCGGGCAGCTGCACTACCCGTTCACAAAAAAAGCGCATAAAAAAAGCGCGGACCCTGTGAACCCGTTTGCAGCGTGCGGCGGGTGAGGGCAAACCTGCCCTTCTTTTTTGTACGAATGATACTATACCACGGCGTGTTCCGCTTGTCAAGACCAAATTCAAATTTTACAGCACCAAAAAGCTTCGCTAAAAATTGTAGGTATGCTGCTTGACAAAACCGCATAGAATAGTGTATCGTTAGTTAACCACAGAGGCTCTTTCTTTGAAAGATTACAAATTGGTTATTTCATCGGAATTTCTGTTGAAAAATCCGGATTTTTGTACTATTCTATTGGTTGTAAGGAATCACGGCGGCAACCGCCGCAATCTGCACAGAGAGGATTAAGCTATGAGCGAAGCATTTGGCAACGATTACGTCGTGCTGACCGATGAGGACGGCAACGAAGTCGAATTCCAGCACATCGACACCGTCGAAGTCGACGGCCAGACCTACATGGCCTTTATCCCGGCCGAACTTGCCGTGGACGAAGAAGCTGAGGTGGTCATCCTCAAGGTGATCGAAGAAAACGGCGAGGAAATCCTCGCGACCGTGGAGGACGACGACGAAGCCGACAAGATCTTCGATATCGTCATGGAACGGGTCGAGGATATGTACGAAGACGAGGAATAATGTTCCCCCTGCCCTGTTCGACAGCAGCTCTTTTTCAACCCACATCTCTTATATGGGATTCCGAAAATCTTCCCTGGTGGAGCGCAGGCCTCCCGCGAATCAAAAGTGGATGTTGGAAGCACAGAAACCCGGGATAGGAAACCCACCTGCTCTCACGTGCAGGTTAGCAATGGGGCTGCATCGGCAATGGCGGGGGCCTTATAC
>JAUMSA010000014.1 GCA_031293105.1 Butyricicoccus sp.
AGATTACGGTAAAGGCATATGCCAAGATCAATTTGACGCTCGACGTGACCGGGCGGCTGCCCAACGGCTACCATACGGTCAAAATGGTGATGCAGTCGGTCGATCTGCACGACGACCTGCGTCTGCGGCGCGGCGGCGGTATGGGCATCCGCATGAAGAGCAACATTCGGTTTTTGCCCAACGACGAGGGCAATCTGGCCGTGCGGGCCGCGCGGCTGTTTTTGGAGCAGACCGGCCTGCCCGACGATGGGGTGGATATCGATCTATTCAAACGCATCCCGGTTGCGGCCGGGATGGCGGGCGGATCGTCCAATGCAGCGGCCGTGCTGCGTGGCATGAACCAGCTGTATGGCGCCGGTCTGTCGGCCGCCGAGCTGCGGGAGATCGGCCTGGCCATTGGCGCCGATGTGCCGTACTGCATTGAAGGCGGCTCCATGCTGGCCGAGGGCATCGGGGAAGTGCTGACCCCGCTGCCGCCCATGCCGCCCTGCTATGTGGTGGCGTGCAAACCGCCGTTTTCGGTGGTGACCGCTAAGGTTTATGCGCGGATGAACGGCGGCAAACTGGCCATCCGGCCGGATACCAAGGGCATGCTGCAAGCGCTGGAAGAACAGGACTACGGCGGGGTGTGTCACCGCTTATACAATGTCATGGAGATGGTCACTGGCAGCGATTATCCCGAGATCGGGGAGATCAAGGATACCATGCTCGACCACGGCGCGGATGGCGCGATCATGAGCGGTTCGGGCCCGACCGTCTTTGGCCTGTTTGCGTCCGAAGAAAAGGCACAGGATGCCGCCCAGGTTTTACAGGGACGGTTTTCCGAAACCTTTATCACCCGCATCCGAACCGAAAAAAATAAAATTTAATTGGTTTAAAAACAAAAGCCTTTGTCCATACTGGAGTCAACACCAAATGGATGGAGGCTTTTTCCATGATGCTCAGAAGAATCGAATTGACCCTGGCGCTCGTGCTGGCGTTTTTGTTTACATATGCCGCAGCGGTCAGCCAACAACAAAACGAACTGGCGGGCGGCCTGCTGCGGCTGCACGTGGTTGCCAATTCCGACTCACCGCACGACCAGCAGATCAAGTTACAGGTGCGCGACGCGGTTTTGGAATTTTGTCAGCCGGTTTTGGAAGGCGCCCGCGACCGTGCCGAGGTGCAGGAGCGCCTGGAAGGGCGGATGCAGGCCCTGGCCAACTGCGCTCAGCAGACGCTCTGGGATGCCGGGGAGGACCGAAGCGTCACCGTCCGCCTGGCCGAGGAATATTACCCGACCCGGGATTATCCGTCGTTTTCGCTGCCTGCGGGCAATTATCTGGGGCTGCGCGTGACGATTGGTGACGGCGTTGGCCACAACTGGTGGTGCGTGGTCTTTCCGCCGCTGTGCAAGGAGGCGGCAGCCGGGGAAACATTGGATACCCAAACCCCGGAAGAGGAACTCAAGCCGCAATATTCCTTCCGGTTCAAGACCGCTGAAGTGATCGGGATGCTGCGGCACCGGTTTTTCTCCAATCCAAAATAAGCCGCAGAAATGCGGCTTGTTTTTTGGGGCACGACATGGTATGATAAAAAAGACAAATTTTGATTGATAGTGCAAGGAAGTGAAGTTGTGTCCCAAACGACGAAGAAACTGGAATCTTTTTTCTGGTTTTATTTGATTTTAAACCCGATTTTGGACATTGTAAGCGGTCTGTACATTCAGTTCGTCACCAAAGGCGATGTGTATAGCTCGGCGAGCATTGCTCCCATCACCCCGTCGCTCGTGGTGCGCATGCTGGTGCTGCTGGTTATGGTGGGGTATATTTTGCTCATCCGGGACTGGAAATCGGTCAAGATTGCTATTCCAATGGGTGTGGCCTGGCTACTCAGTGTTGCCAGTGAGTTTATTACCTTTGGCGGCGTTTCCATTTTTATCGACATCCAGTATTTTGCCCGCTTTGCTTACAATGTAGCGGTCTTTTTTGTGTATTGCCGTCTGATGGAACGCAGCGGCATGCCCCGTGAGCAGGTGATCGAAAAAATCCACCGGTTCATTATGGCCTCTTTGTTCCTGCTGACGGTGGTCATCGTGGTGCCGTATATCTTTGGCGCCGGCCACTACACCTATGCCGACCGCTTTGGTTACCGTGGGTTCCGCGGGTTCTACTACTCGGGCAACGATATCACCGGTGCGCTGATGATTTTGTTCCCCATCGGCTCTTGTTATTTCCTGTCCATTCCGGCGCGGGATATGAACCGCAAGCGGATGGCCATGCTGGCTCTGCCGCTGGCCATGACCCTGCTCAGTATGCTGATGATCGGCACCAAAACCGCGTTTTTGGCGATCGGCGTTTCGATTTTCGGCATTGTCGTGTATGCGCTCGTGCAGCTTGCGCGCAAGGACGCCGAGGCGTTCAAGCGCGTGATTTGCGTGGCGATTTTGTTTGTGATTTTGTTTGCCGTGATTTCCGGCCTGTCGATGCTCGTCAGCGGTACCAGCATCGGCGATACGCTGGAAGGCACAATTCGCGGCTTTGGCGACGCCAAGGGCGAGTCGGCCGAAACGCTGCTGTTCAGCGGCCGTTTGAATAAACTGCTGCCGTCGTGGAATGATTATCGGGACGGCGGACCGCTCACCTGGCTGTTCGGCGTTGGCCGCGGCTCGCAGGTAGAAACGATCGAGATGGACCTTTGTGAAACCTTGATCTATTATGGTATTTTTGGTTTTATTGCCATGCTGTGGCTGTTTATCAAGGAAGGCGCGGCATTTGTCGGACGGTTTTTCCGCCAGTTCAGCGTATTGGGCTTGGGCGCCTTTTTGTCGCTCGGCCTGTGCGTCGGTTATCTGGCGATTGCCGGACATGTGCTGTTTACCGTGACATCGGGCTTCTATTTTGCCGTCACACTGGCATATGCAAGATTTGTCACAGGTGGCGATTTGCAAAAACGCTGAATAAAAAGCGGGGCTCGGCTCCGCTTTTTTTCAATAGAGTATAGCAACCGAAATCATTTTCCCGGGCTCTGATAGATGGACGGCCTTTGGCGGGTCCTTTGGATATCTGGGGTGGGGCCTTGGTATCCGAAACGGGCAAGCGGGAATCGATGGCATGAATGAAAAGGGGATATGCTTGTGAAGATTGTAAGTTTTTCCACCAAACCGAAAAAGTCGAGCGGTTCGGCCAAACAGAGCAGCGCGGTGAAATCGTCCAAGTCAGCCAAATCGACGAAGTCGGCCAAGTCGGCCGGGACCGGCCGCAAGCGCCGGAAAAAACGGAATCTGCGGCCGCTTGCCGTGGGCGGTGTTTTGTTGGTGCTCATTTTGCTGGCCGTAGTGGTGCAGCAGACCATCGTGGCCAGTTGGCTACATAAAGAGGACGCAAACCTCACGTACATTGACGACATTCCAGTGCATGAGGACTTCCTGCCCGAAGGGTATGCGGCCCGCCCGGGCGAAAAGCGGGTCATCCGGTATGTAGTCATCCATGAAACCGACAACGAAAACGAAGGGGCCGATGCCGAAGCGCACAACCATTTTTTGCACACCAACGGCAAGGACCACGAACTCAGTTGGCATTATACGGTCGATGACCATGAAATTTGGCACCACATCCCGGACGATGAGACCGCCTTCCATGCGGGCGACCATATGGAGGACGGCGGCGGCAACAAGAACGGCATCGGCGTGGAAATGTGTGTCAACGCGGATGGCGATTATGAGCAGACACTCAAAAATGCGCAAAAGTTGGCCGCTACCTTGCTGCACGAGTATGGCCTGTCCATTGACGATTTGAAAAAGCACCAGGATTTTTCGGGGAAGAATTGCCCGTCCCGGCTGCTCAACGCCGGACGATGGGACGAATTTGTTCAGGGCGTCAAAGCCGAGCTGGATGCCCTGGAACAATCGTAAAAAATTTTGCGATTTATCAGTGAAAAGTATTTTCTTTTTTGGATTCCATGTTATAATG
>JAUMSA010000024.1 GCA_031293105.1 Butyricicoccus sp.
GCTACCTTTGTTTTTAGTAGTTTCTAGTACCTTATAGATCATATCTACAAATTCTCCATAAGGAGTCTCACGTTTTTGGGTAAGATAATTCTGACGGTTCTTTTTATACTCAATGAACTTTGCTATTACAGAACTAATCACTACGCCAACAATAGATACTGCACCAGTAATAAGTGCAACTATTACCACTGCATCCAACTTTCTTACAGTCGTTAGCATCCAATTCAGAGAATCTTTAATTAGATTACCAGTATATTGGAGAAGCCATAGCGCTGCTGCAAGAAAAATTAAGAGGAGAAAAAGGCCTAATAACAGATTTAATTTTGGATGCCTTTCAGCAAAACTGCGCTTAACAGAAGGTGTTTCTGTATTTTCCTGCATATATAATCCTCCTTTATGGCATTACGGTTTCAGCCGCTTCACATCCGCGGTTAACTCATCCACATCATCCGCCGCTTCCAGTTCCCGGCGGTGGGCGTCGTACTGCTCATATTGCTCCAGCGCCAGTTTTTCCGCCACTTCCCGCTTCACAGTTCCGAAATTCTCCAAAACCTCCCGGCCATTGAAGCGTAGAAAATCGCCCAGCTTGCTCTCCCAGTCCGCCATGTGCATGGGGTGGTGTCCTTTGGCTTGCAGCTCCGCATAGTCAAGATACATATTCACAATGAGGTTCAGCGTGCTGATTTCCTCGTGAGTCATGTAATTTTTCGCTACCGTCACATCGCCCCGGCGGACCTTGGCTCCTTTGAACGAGGTGAGACCCATATTGTCCTTGGAAGCGTCGGCCCGTTTGGCAATGAGTTCCGGCGCAGTGTGGCCTGTAGCGGCATATTCCAGCTTGTTCTGCACTGACTTGAAGAAGTTCTGCGCAATCTGGCTTTTGCTATCGTAATCCACCGAGAGTGCGAAAATCTCCTTGACCTTTTGATACACCCGCTTCTCACTGGCACGGATATCCCGGATGCGCTCCAGCAATTCATCAAAGTAGTCAGCACCGAATTCGCGGGGATTGCGCAGCCGCTCATCATTGAGGGCAAATCCCTTCTTCATGTACTCGGTCAGAATACTGCTGGCCCACCGACGGAAATGCATCCCCACATTGCTCCGTACCCGATAACCGACGGCTAGAATCATGTCAAGATTGTAGTAGTCACGCTCTCTGGTTACCTGCCGGGTTCCCTCAGTTTGAACTGTTCGGAATTTCCGAACAGTTGCTTCGGGTTCCAATTCTCCGTCTTTGAAAATATTACTGATGTGCTCGCTGACGGAAGACTTGGCTACCTGGTAAAGCTCACACATTGCTTTTTGAGTCATCCAGATTGTATCTTCCTCAAAATAGACATCAATCTTGGTATCGCCCTTTTCGTTTTGATAAATCAGGATTTTACCGGTATTCGCCAGTTCACCACTCATAATCCCAGCTCCTCCAAATAGCTCTTCATCTGTGCCTGTACCTTAGCCAGTTCCGCCTCGATGTTGGCAATGTTCCGCTGCACCTCGTCAATGTCCACCAACTCTTCTTCCTCAAAGGTATCCACATATCGGGGGATATTCAGGTTGAAGTCGTTCTCCTTGATCTCATCGAAGGAAGCCACGTAACTGTATTTATCCTCGTCCTGCCGCGCTTGATAGGCATTGACAATACGTTCCATATCGCTGTCCCGCAGAATGTTCTGGTTCTTCCCCTTTTCGAAGTTCCCGTCCCCAGAGGCGTCGATAAACAGCACATCCCGGCATGTCCGGTTCTTCTTGAATACCAGGATACAAGCCGGAATACCAGTGCCGTAAAACAGGTTGGCAGGGAGGCCAATGACTGCATCCAACAGATTCATTTCCACCAGTTTACGGCGGATTTTTCCCTCGCTGGCCCCTCGGAACAGAACACCATGGGGCAGCACCACTGCCATACGGCCACTTTCCGCATCCAAGCTGCAAAGCATATGCAGCACAAAGGCGTAGTCTCCCTTGGATGTAGGAGGCACGCCCCAATCGAAACGGTGATAGGGGTCCAGTTCAGCGGACATTTTCTTCTTGCCCTTGCTGCCCGCTTCGGCCTCCGAGAGGAATCCACTGTCCCACTTATCCAGACTGAACGGCGGATTTGCCACCACAACCTGGAACTTCATTAAATTATCATCCTCAACATTCTGAGGATTGGAGAGAGTATCTCCCTGCCAGATCCGGGCGTCATCGACACCGTGCAGAAACATATTCATAGTGCAGAGAGCCCAAGTCTGAGCGTTGAGCTCCTGGCCATAGAGAGCCACCTTACCACTGGATACCTTCTTGTACGCTTTCAGTAGCAAACCTCCGCTGCCGCAGGTGGGGTCGTAGATCCGGTCATTCTCCTTGGGCTGCACCAAAGAGGCCACCAGTTCAGAGACCTGGCTTGGCGTAAAGAACTCGCCACCCTTCTTACCGGCATCGGAGGCGAACATGGCAATCATGTATTCATACGCATCTCCGATAATATCGGCGGAACCCAGCTGACTGGGACGCAGATCCAGATCATTGAAATCCTCCAACAGGTTGCGCAGGGTAGCGTTCTTCTCTCTGGGTTCGCCGAAGTCTACCTGGGAGTTAAAGTCGATGGCCCGAAATACATTGCGCAGCTTTCCGCTGTTGTGTTCCTCGATGTGGTTCAATGCCACATTGATTTTCTGGCCGATTTCAGCATCGTTCCGGTTGGCATAGAGATAGTCGAAGGTGGACTGCTCGTCCATTGCAAAGCGTTCCCGGCTCATGGCCCGTTCCACCCGGCGCATATCCCCGTCATACTGTTTGATATACCCTTCGCGCCTCTCTTTG